>CAMHKP010000062.1 GCA_946185785.1 uncultured Alphaproteobacteria bacterium | reverse complement strand
TCCACAGATGGCAATCCAGATTCATTGATTTGACGTGTTGCAGCCTTGGTAATCAGTTCACCTGCTGGAACAATAACTTCCTTGGTAATTGGATGAATAATATCGTGTGCCGCTGTACGACCCAAAACAACATCACCCAATGGAACGGTTAATGTTGAACCCTGATATACTGGCTTTGCAGTAATATAGTCTGTTGTTCCACAATCATGTTCGGTAATAACTGTGTTTTGTGCCAATTCGACCAAACGACGTGTCAAATAACCAGCTTCAGCCGTCTTCAACGCGGTGTCTGACATACCTTTACGTGCACCGTGTGTTGAAGTGAAGTATTCTGCCATTGTCAAACCTTCTTTAAAGTTTGAAATAATAGGAACTTCAATAATTGAACCGTCTGGCTTCTGCATCATACCACGCATACCAGCAACCTGCTGAATCTGACCCTTGGAACCACGAGCTTTGGACACAGCCATCATATAAATACTGTTCCAATTTTCGCCTTCAGTCTTGCCCAATGCTTCGTATGCTTTATCACCCAGTTCGTCTGTTGTTTTCTGCCACAAGTCAATCAACTTGTTATGACGTTCACCACCAGATAACAAACCGTTTTGATATTGCTTTTCAATTTCAGCCGCTTCTTTATTTGCAGCAGCAATCATTTCTGTTTTTTCTTTTGGAATGACAATATCGTCAAACCCAATTGAAATACCAGAACGCGCAGCTTGTTCAAAACCAGTGTTCTTTAATGCGTCAGCCAACATGATCATGGCTTTATCGCCACAACGTTCATATGTTGTTGCCAACAATTTTTCAATTTCACCGGCTGGCATAACTTTGTTCACCAAATCAAATGGCATATTGTCTGCCTTTGGCAACAATTCACCCAAAATCATACGACCAGCGGTTGTTTCATAACGTTTACCGTTGATACGTGCAATAATAGGTGTATGCAATGTGATTGTCTTGTTTTCCAATGCCATTTTAACTTCGTCCATGTTGGCAAAGTGTGGTGACTTTTCATTTGCTTGACCATTCATCAACGAAATGTAGTACACACCCAAAACCATGTCTTGTGATGGCACAATCATTGGCTTACCATTTGCAGGTGACAAAACGTTATTCGAAGACAACATCAATGTACGCGCTTCCAATTGTGCTTCCAAAGAAATTGGCACGTGTACAGACATCTGGTCACCGTCAAAGTCAGCGTTAAATCCTTTACACACCAATGGGTGCAAACGGATAGCTTTACCTTCAATCAACACTGGTTCAAATGCCAACAATGACAATCTGTGCAATGTTGGTGCACGGTTTAACAACACTGGGTGTTGATATATAACCTTTTCCAAGATTTCCCAAACGATATCTTCACCGTTTTCAACCATCTTGCGTGCTGTTTTTAATGTGTTTGCATAATCACCAGCCAACAATCTTGCATAAACAAATGGTTTGAACAATTCCAACGCCATCGCTTTTGGCAAACCAACTTGATGCAATTTCAATGTTGGTCCAGATACAATAACGCTACGACCTGAATAGTCCACACGTTTACCCAACATGTTCATACGGAAACGACCCGATTTACCACGCAATGAATCAGATAATGATTTAAGTGGTCTGCGGTTTTGTGAAACCATTGGGCGCGCTTTATGTCCATTATCAAATAATGAATCAACCGCTTCTTGCAACATACGCTTTTCGTTACGAACAATAATGTCTGGTGCATGCATTTCCATAAAACGTTTCAAACGATTATTACGGATAATTACACGACGATACAAATCGTTCAAATCAGATGCTGCAACATGACCCGCATCCAATGTGACAAGTGGACGCATATCTGGTGGGATAACTGGCAAAACATCTGGCAACATCCATGCTGGATCAGTCTTGGAATCCAAGAATGCTTCAACCAATTTCAATTGCTTGATAATAGATTTACGTTTTGCTTCAGATTTTGTTTCTGCTAATTCTGCACGCAAACGTGTACGTTCATCGCCCATATCCAAATTTGCGATGATTGAACGAACACCTTCGGCACCAATACCGACATGGAACGCATCTGCGCCAAATTCTTCAACAGCTGCCTGATATTCATCTTCGCTGATAACATCGTATTGCTTAAGATTTGTTAAACCCGGTTCAATAACAATGTATGCATCATATGAAATAACCTGTTCCAATTTTTTCTGTGGCAGATTATTCAACAATGTTGCGATTTTACCTTCGCGCAAGAACCATGTGTGCGCAACAGGCATTGCTAATTTAATATGCCCCATACGTTCACGACGAACAGACGAAGAACCAACTTCGACCCCGCAACGTTCGCAAACAACACCGCGGAATTTAATTCTTTTATATTTTCCGCATGCGCATTCGTAATCTTTGACTGGACCAAAGATTTGCTGACAGAACAATCCCTCTGGCTCTGGTTTCAACGAATGATAGTTGATTGTTTCCGGTTTTTTGACTTCGCCATGTGACCAAGACAAAATTTCTTCCGGTGACGCAATCGTGATACGCAGCGCATCAAATTGTTCTTTGGTTTCAATTTGTCCAAATATCTTTTGCAACATATTTGTCATATTTTTCAACTCCTTACTTAATTAGTGGTTAGTGTTAGTGGCTTGGTGTCGGTTTTCACCGACACACTAATACCGCCCACTAATCAATCTTCTTTGGTGTCATTGCCAGACCCAATCCACGCAATTCGCGAACGAACACGTTGAACGCTTCTGGGGTTCCGGTTTGAATATCAGTACTGCCCGAAATGATGGATTCGTACATCTTGTTACGGCCGACAATATCGTCAGATTTAACTGTCAACATTTCGCGTAGCAAGTGCGCGGCACCATGTGCTTCCAGCGCCCACACTTCCATTTCACCAAGTCTCTGGCCACCCATGTGTGCCTTACCAGACAATGGCTGTTGCGTAACCAATGAATAGTTACCTGTGGAACGTGCGTGAATCTTTTCATCAACGAAGTGATGCAATTTCATCATGTACATAACACCAACGGTGACTGGACGGGCAAACTTTTCACCAGTCATACCGTCATACAATGTGAATTGACCGGTTTCTGGTAATTTTGCCAATTTCAGCATGTTGTGAATGTCGTCTGATGTTGCACCGTCAAATGTTGGTGTTGCCATTGGAACACCGTCACGCAACAAGGCAGCTTCGGCACGAACATCTGTGTCGGTCATCTTGTCCAATTTTTCCTTCACATCCTTGCCATAGATTTTGCCCATAATTGTGCGCAAATCATCGGTGACTGCACGTTTCGCTTTGACTTCGTCCAAGACGTCGCCAATTTGCTTACCCAATGTACGTGCTGCCATACCAAGGTGTGTTTCCAAAATCTGACCGATGTTCATACGGCTTGGCACACCCAATGGATTCAAAACGATATCAACTGGTGTACCGTCTTCCATGTATGGCATGTTTTCGACTGGAACAACTGTTGAAACGATACCCTTGTTTCCATGACGACCAGCCATTTTATCACCCGGCTGCAATTTCATCTTGTGTGCGATATAGACTTTTACTTCTTTCAACACACCAGCATTCAAAGAATTGCTTTCTGTGGCTTTCGCAATTTCTGCATCGGCACGTTCGTTCAATTCTTTCAACTTGATAATGTGTTGTTCGCGCAATTCGTCGATCTTCGCTTGATGTTCTTTGCTTTTCACAACCATCTTTTTGATGTCTGCTGGACGGATACCTTCGAACACTTCGGCTGTCAATTTCTTGCCAACAAATGGTTTCAAAGAACCAGTACCAGAATCAATTACATCATTTTCAGCGATTTGGAAGACCTGATCTGCGAAGCCTTTTTCAATGATAGAAGTTTCTTCTTCGCGATCTTTGTTAATCTTTTCAATCTTCTGCAATTCAATCATCTGGGTGCGTTCGTCTTTCTTAACACCATGACGTGTCAAAACGTTCACACCAATGACGGTACCTTCTTCGTTTGGACCAACGCGCAACGATGTATCTTTGACGTTCAAAGCTTTTTCACCAAAGATGTTACGCAACAACGCTTCTTCTGGGGTCAACAATGTTTCAGATTTTGGTGA
>CAMHKP010000061.1 GCA_946185785.1 uncultured Alphaproteobacteria bacterium | reverse complement strand
GGACTCGAACCCTGGACCCACTGATTAAGAGTCAGTTGCTCTACCAACTGAGCTACGCATCCAGCGACGACAATTATATATTGTTTTGTTCTAAATGCAAGTTTTTTACAACCTATTTCTTTAGATACTGAATCGGGTTATATGCCTTGGTACCCTTGCGAACTTCAAAGTGCAATTGCGGTTTATCAACCTTACCTGTCTTGCCCACGGTGCCAATTTTTTGACCGACCCCAACGCGTACACCACGACGTACAGTCATAGAATCCATATGGGCATACACCGTCATCCAACCATCACTGTGTTGTATAATAACAAGATTTCCCATACCTTTAACTTCGTTCCCAGCATACGCAACAACGCCATTTTCTGCCGCAGCAACCATTGTTCCCGCATTTGCTGCAATATTTATACCATCATTAAACAAACCACCATTTTTAGCACCATAATTAGACAATATCTTACCGCGCACCGGCCACGTAAATTTAGATGACGAACGCGCTGTTATCGCTGGCATTTGGGCTGTCTTTTTGGACACAGGTGCTTTTACCGTCTGTTTCTTTGTTTCCTGCTTTGGTTTATTTGCCTGTTGCGGTTTCTTGACTGTCGGTTTAGTTTCCTTCTTTACCGCAGATTGTTTCGTTTGTTGTTTTGGTTCTTGTTTTGTTTGTTTTTCCTGTGGCTTCTGTACCTTTGGTTTGGATTCTGTCTTGGCTGGTTGTTTTTCAGCCTTTCCACCCTGCTTTACGACTTTTTCCGCAGTTGGCTTTGCGGTGCGCACCGGTGCCGAAGACAAATCAGGTATCTTTAATGTTTGTCCAGCATACAGCGCAAATGGCGCACTTAAATTATTCATAACCGCTAAATCGTTTACAGGAACCGAATACTTACGTGACAAAGAATATAACGTGTCCCCAGGCACAACAGTCACACTGTCTACATCAACACGCGTCGTTGTTTTGCGTACTGATTCTGGTTTTGGTTCTTGTTTAGATTCTGCCTTTGGTTTAATTTCTTGTTTAACTTCTGGCTTCGTCTCTTGTTTTATTTCTGGTTTTTTTTCTGGGGCTTTTGGCGCTTCGTTTACAACCTGTTCATTTGGAACACGAACACGTAATTTTTGCCCAACACGCAGCACATACGGCTCGCTTAAATTATTAAGTGTTGCTATTTCATCAACCGTCATATTGTATTTTTTACCAAGCAAATATAACGTATCACCGCGGACAACAGTTATTTCCGTATATCCATCGCCACCATACATTGGCACAATCAAAGTATCATCTGGTTGTGTATTTTCGTCCCAAGCGATATCATCATCTGTTGTTTCGCCCTGCTCTTCGCTATCTGCTTCTTCTTGCCGATCTGGCACGACCAAAACATCATCACTTGTGAAGTCTTCTTCGGCTTCATCGGTTTCATCTGGTGCTTCTTCATCCGCTTCGGGTTCAAGTTCTTCCTCGATCGGCTGTGGTGGAACAATATAGTCATCGACAGATGAATACAAAACATAATCATCTGCACCGGCTGATGTGCCATACAATTCGGGTGATGCATATACCCCATAGTCTGTGGCCGCAGAATTATAAATCTCTGGTTCCGATGTTGGGTCCGCCAACAGTGTTGGATAACGCGATGTTATAAATTCGCCAACCGTATCTGGCAACGCGACAATCTTGGGTTGCAAATCGCATGCCGCAACACCAAACATTGCAAATAACAAAAATAGACGAAATTTTTTCACACCGAAATTATATCACAAATTCGGCAATAAATAAACATTTATAGGGAACTTTTAATCTTTTTGCATAAACAAAATACTTGCTTCAAACAGCAACCACATTGGAACAGCCAACAAAATCTGGGATATAATATCTGGCGGGGTTAAAACAGCCGCAGCGATTACAATAAACACAATGGCATAACGACGCATTTTCAACGCGTACATACGTGGTAAAACACCAATACGATTTAACAAAACCATTATCAGCGGTAATTGAAACGCAATTCCAAAAACCTTTAATAATCCAATTGAAAAAGATAAATAATCACGTGCCACAGGCAACATCAACGACGGTATCGGTGATGATTCGTTTAATTCAACAAAGAATCTAAACACAAAAGGCAACAGTATGTAAAAAGCGAACCCTGCCCCAATTAAAAATAAAATTGGTGATAAAATTAAAATTGGAAATATAAACCCGCGTTCATTTTTTTTAAGTCCCGGTGCAACAAATGCCCATATGTGCCACAATGCAACAGGTATAGTAATAATCAGCGCAACCAGAAACGCCAACGACATTTGTATCATAAATCCATCTGTAATACCCGAATACAACATTGCCCCATTTGGCCAAACATTTATTAGCGGTGATGTTAAAAAGTCTTGAACAAATGACGATACATACCACCCAAAAACCAACGCCAACAAAAACGCTGCAAACGTCCATAATATACGTCGACGCAATTCAGAAAAATGTTGCATCATTGTCATCTTTTTCATTTTTTGCGTCCCGATGTTTTCTTTTTACTTACGCGTTTTTTAGGTGTTGAAAAGTCCGCCAATATATCATCTGTTGTTGTTTTAATTAAATCATCGATTGGTTTTTCTAAATCTATTTGTGTTTTGATTTTTTCAGTTGCATCGGTAATTTTCCAAATTATACCACGAATAAATTTTACCACACGCGCCAGAAAACGCGCCACATCGGGCCAATTACGCACTGGTATCACCAAAATACCAACAACAATTATAACAAAAAATTCTGCAAGACTTATACCAAACATAAACAACCTTTAATCATAAAAGTCGTCACCAGAATTTATGACGCTGAATTTGAAAATAATTTTTTCCAAAACTTGTTTTCGCTTTTAGTCCATTAAACGCGACATCTGTCTTGGCACCAGTGGCATCGACAACGCTCCATGAATTTAATTTCACTGGTTTTGCATCAAATACAACCGTCATGTGTCCCAAGCCTTCTTGTCCACGAAGATTCATTTTTAATGAAAATGTTTTATCGTCTGACTTGGTTTCAACAACACGTATATCAGCATTTTTCAAATTGATATTTTTACGAATTAAAATTCCAGCTGGCGTACTTGTTAACGGAACCGTTGTAATTTGATCCAATGATTTATCAAAGAAATATAAATCTTTACCATCTGCAATCAATTGCACCGGCATTTTATCATAATCAAGGCGTACACGTCCCGGACGCAACATCGAAAAGGTCCCCTTGTCTACACGCGTACCTGATGTTTGGATAAAATCACCAGTAAGCCCAGTAATTCCATTTAAATATCTTTCCGCACGATCCACCAACACATTATCTACAACTGCGAATGATGAACCACAAATAAACAAACCTAAAATCGCAACAAATAATTTTTTCATTTTCTACATTCCCTTAAATGCTTTGATTACTTCTTCATGAACCACGTCCAATGTTTTACCACGAACAACCGCCCCAGCCGCCTGAACATGACCACCACCACCGAATGATTCTGCAATTTTATCTATCGCAGCACCACGACTGCGTATTGAGATTCCAATCTGTGTTTCTTTTTGTTCTTTTAACAAAACGACGTATTCAACACCCTTGATTTGTCCCAGTATGTTCAAAATCATTTCCCCGCGACCATCCATGTCGCGATAATCACTGCGTGATATTGTTGCAACCGCTAATTTGTTATGATAGAAAAATTCAGCATTACCCGCAGCGCGTGCCTCAACCAAAACAGCTTTGCGTGGTTTATTGTTCATAATTTCAACCAAACGACGTATGCACACACCACCATTTACCAAATCAGCCATCACAGATAATGTTTCTGCATTTTTAGTAAACTTGAAATTGCCCGTATCAGTCAATATTGCAACCGCTAATAAATCAAGCACATCAATATCATCTTTCCACTTTGCCGCACGCATAATACGATACAACACAATCGCAGCGGCATCAGCCATTTCATCGTCTATGCACAAATCTGCAATTGGATTTTCATTTTTGTGGTGATCTATTTCGACTACAAACTTAGCCTTTTTAACAATATCTAACGGACCACCAACTTGATGTTCTGCGCCATAATCTATCAAAACAGCAACATCAAACGGTTTCGTTGCACCTAATTTATTCCAATAGCGCGCATCTTGACGCAAAGGAACATAATCCAGAT
>CAMHKP010000060.1 GCA_946185785.1 uncultured Alphaproteobacteria bacterium | reverse complement strand
TCTTTACTAAATTTGTTTTCTTTGCTTCGTCCGCAGACATTTCTTTTAATATCTGCTTACGCGCACTGTTTATTTCGTTTTTAGAATCTTGATTGTTCAAAATCTCTGTTACATCTGAAAGAATTTGTCCCATTTATTTCCCCCTTTGCTATATTCCATAACTTCCATACATTGACACCGATAATACAGTTGCCGGCAATGCGTCCGTTCCGTGTATTTTCCAAGGCGAATCGATGCATGTATGAACTGTTCCCAATTGCGTAATTGAAACATCACCACTAAATCCAGGTGAATCATTCTCATATACATCATTTGGTAATGTTGCGCGTTGATTATTTATAAATAACGATTTTGTATTCAACACACGCGCCACTACTTTACGCACACGAATACGCGATACATTGTGGCCAGATGCGTGCAATGGCAATCCAGATGCGATAAATTCAAAGTCATTGCCATCATCGTTCAATGTGTTGGCGCTAAATTTTTCTAATGATATGTTGTCGCCACGTTGAACAACCACATATGTCACATTATCCAACACTGCAACCGATTTGAATTCACCATGCGTTGTATATTTCGCCCACGCTGAAATACCCAATCCTGAATTATGATTTAATACCGCCATTGTGCCATCGCTCATAACAACGAACAATTGACGTGCCGATTGGTTATACGCAATATCAACCGGTGAATTCATTAAATGTTTAGACAGCGCGCATAAATCATTAGCATTATAATTTTCGCCCAATTCATCCAAACTAAGCTCACGAATATCGCGCATATTTTCCGAAACGAATACGGTTTGACCTTCTATCTTTTGTGGTGCTAAATATCTTGATGCAACACTGCCAACCGAAGTATGTTGTTTAATATCAACCGAAGCCGGTGTTAATGGCTTATTAGAAATCGCCCATTCGCCAACCGATGTTAAAATCTGCAAATTATCACTGCTGACAACTGTACAAATCTGTTGACGTTGTTGCGACACCAATGTTATGAATATCGCTTCGTCATCTAATCCAGTACCAACCGAAAAGTTATTGTGTTTCCCAACCTGCGACATCCAAATTCCACTTGGATAACTGCGCGATCCGCCAAACACTAACCTATCTTGGTGAAATGTGATACTGCATGGCCATCCACGATATGCACCAAATGCGGCTTCATACCAATCTGTGATTGGGGATGCCGGCAATGTGTATGTTGAATTAGTATACGCAACAACCGTACGTGCATCGGTATACGACATTATCACCCATTGTAAATTCATCAGCAACAGGCGTTCACCAACTTGGTCGGCCGACCAAAAATCTTCATTAGTTGTAAATGTCGCAAAATTATTGCCACCCGAATTTGATGTGACTGTAATATTTATCCCAGATGCATCATCAAACTTTATAAATGGGATATTGACTGTCATATTGTCATTACTGGCAAATTCGAACAGTTTCAAATCAAAACCATCACTTGTTTGTGACAATATACGCGGCTGATAATCAGGGTGCACAAAAATCATTGTGCCGAAACGTTGCGCATATTGTAATTTAGACGTATCCGCATACGACCATGGCGCAACCAGCCCCTTAACCAATGTACCATCGGCTGCCAATACTTTTATGTTATTATTTCCAATAACGACTATATAGTTTTCGTTTTCACTGACTGAAAACGGTATGATGCGCGACTGCGCGCTTAGTGTTGTCACTTTGCTTAATCCGGCACGTCGCGTCAGTCCACCCCCAGATAAAACATCCATATTTTGTAATTTCGCAAGTCCTGCAATATCATCACGGGCAAAAAATTCTGGTGCGACTTCGCCACGCGCAAAATTATTTTGTGTTTTTATAAAATCAACCATCCATCCCCCCGTGATTGTTAAAATCGTGTATTTATAAGTGAAAAGTTTTCTATATTCGCTGCTGTCGCGGTTGTGCTGTCTATAAACTTGGCAGACGCGTATTCTGTTTCATATAACGCTGCCAGCATTCTAAACACTGTATTATCTCCTGTCATCGGCACACAAAAATCCATTGCCAGTTTCGTTGCCGCCAATGACACAAAATAACTTGGGTACGATTCTGGCGACACACGAACTAATGCGACAATTTCTATACTATCTTGTGGTGCAATGATTCGCCCACCTTGTATTTGTCCAGGTGTTTTTAATACACGCAACACATCAACCGGTATAACAAAATCGTCATCAGTCGTTTTAGTCAATTCATATGTACGCATCGCGAATCGCCATGGATGTGATGCAATCAGTGCGTCCATTATTGGATCAAACAAAGTGCGCGCTAATTGGGCGGCACTGCTATCATCAGCAAGCGATTGTATTGGTTTTTCGCCCAATTTTAACAGAGCCATTGAACACAAATCTATTTTCGTAAACATATTTACCCCCAATATGTCAAATGGTCGGCAATTGCCGACCATTTGATTCGTTTTTATTAAGACAACGCACTAAGCGTGATATTATCGCTTGATACACCAACAACCTTAATCGATGTTGTATCAGACGCATTTACAAGAACAATATCGCCAACATTCATCAGTGTTTTAACACTGTTGAAATAACCAGCGGTTGCAATTGCTTCCAATGTTTCATTTGCACTATAGTGCCACAATGTAAAACCATTAGCATATGCGATTACAGACAAATTTTTATTTTGAAACGCCATTATTTCCCCCATTGGTTATTATTGTTCTTTACATTTGATACGTACGATACCGTCTTCATCAATCAACACAGCACCTTGGGACATGCTGTTGCTGATAAAGTGCGCTGCACGTTCGCCATGCCACGAAATATCTGTTTTGACTTCCTGACCACAGGCATGACCGATACTTGATGCATGATATATAAAGCAATCACGTTGTGTGCTGGACAAAGGCAAACCGTTATACAACAACCACGTAATACCCAACCATTTCTTTGCTTCAAATCCAGTCGTCAATGGTGTATCACCAACATAATCTGCGGAAACGAATTCATCCAATGTCAACAATGTATTCCATTGTTTAACACCGATAACAGCAAAACGACGTCCATCATCTGGAACTTCTTTTTCGTTCAATGCTTCAATTGCATCCAGAATCATTGTCTTGGAAAATGCACTTGAATAGTTCCCAACATTATTGGTTGTGGTACTCATTGCGTTCACAATCAATTCATCGGTTTTGCGACCCAATGCATATGCACCAGCGGCTGCAACAACGCGACGTTCATCAACGTTTGTTTTTAATTCATCTAATGCATCAACCCAATCACCGGCATAGTAATCAACCAATGTGCATTCCACTGGTTCGTGATTTAAATTCATCACTGGAACGATACCATGACGCGATTTAGTGCTGGCAATACCCTTGCCTACTTTTTGGAACGTTGTTGATTTACCAACAACACCCGATTTACTGCGAACAGACGCACGCAGTTTTGTGCCCATTTGCTGATAAGCAAGATGAACATCGGCTTCGAATTGTTTTACGAAGACCTGATCTACGGAAATAGACATACAATTCTCCATTTATTTTGTAATAAAAAAGTGCGATAAAATCGCACCGCCAAATAAGATTTGTATTATGGTTATGCAACAAGATTGCGCCACAATGCAAAAATTGTATGGGTCCCATATGGGATTATCCAGCATAATATCAGTCGTACATTTCTATACGACTGATACTATGTAATAAAAAATGGGGACCGAAATTCGATCCCCATAAAATAATAACTACTGTTGCAGTAAATTATTTTCTTTTTGCGCATTTAGCACATGGTTTTTTTGCAACTGCTTTTTTAGCAACTGGTTTTTTAACCGCAGCTTTTTTAGCAACTGGCTTTTTAGCAGCTGGTTTCTTTGCAACTACTTTTTTAGCAACTGGCTTCTTAGCAGCTGGTTTTTTTGCAACTACTTTTTTAGCAGCTGGATTTTTTGCTGCTGGTTTAGCAGCTGGTTTTTTTGCTGCTGGTTTAGCAACAGGTTTTTTCTTACCGAAGATTGACATCATTCTCTCCTTTTATTGTTTTTGGATAGAACAAATTTTTCTTTGTTCTTACTTTCATTTTATATGAAAGAAAAAAAATAGTAAAGAAGAAAGTGAAAAATTTTTATTTTATGAATATAATTTTTTAAAACCGTTTTCTATTTTACGAACATATTCAGGATCATTATCGCGC
>CAMHKP010000059.1 GCA_946185785.1 uncultured Alphaproteobacteria bacterium | reverse complement strand
GATTACCATCAAACGCAAATGCAATTGCCGCGCTTGTTGACGCATGGACACGTTTAATGGAAT
The DNA here is from genome assembly GCA_946185785.1 of uncultured Alphaproteobacteria bacterium. Taxonomy (GTDB): domain Bacteria; phylum Pseudomonadota; class Alphaproteobacteria; order Rs-D84; family Rs-D84; genus Enterousia. Next base: position 4,186 of record CAMHKP010000059.1, on the reverse strand, counting down.
ATGTGCCGATGTTTTTGCCGATGGCGATATTTATGGGAACACTGTTTGCATCATATAACCTTACTAAATCCAGCGAGGGTATTATTATTTCTGGCGCAGGTCTGTCCCCATATCAAAAGGCGGTTCCGTTTTTATTTGGCGCGGCACTTATTGGTATATTTGCAACGGTTGCGATAAATCCATATTCGGTATATTTAACAAATCGTGAAATCACAACCGACCATTTGAAATTGGTTGATGGCGCAATATGGTTGCGCGAAAGTGGCGACAATGGATATGTCACACTACGCGCAAAAACAATAAATCGCACAGATAATAACTTGGTATTTAATGATGCAATTGTATTTGTTCAAAATGGTGATTTTCGTTTAACCGAACGCGTTCATGCCGACAAAATCACATTGTCCGAAGATGGTTTGAATTCAAATGCTGCATATGTCTGGAACGGCATTGGAACGGAAGTAAAAAAGGCATGGCATGCGGACACACACCTGACACCACGTACCGTACTTGACCGCTATTTACAACCAGACCAGATTTCATTTTGGGAATTACCATCGTTCATTAAAAAAATGGAAACAGTTGGAATTCCCGTACGCGGTCATTGGGTTCAGTTTTGGACATTGTTATTCTTGCCACTTTCTATGATTGCGATGGCCACACTTGGCATTGCGTTTTCCCAAACACGTCAACGCCGTAATTTTAATTTTAGTTTTAAATTTAGCATCGGTGTTATCACATGCTTTGCATCATACTTTATAATAAATATGTTTAATGCGCTTGGTGCAACTGGTGCATTACCGGCAATTCTGGCGATTATTGCGCCACCACTTATTATTATTGCTGGTGCTGGTATGTTTATTGCCAGTTTTGATACAATTTAATCTATGGGGGAAATTATGCCACTTCGCAGAAAGAAAAGTTTTAGTTTTAAAAAATTTGCGATTATCGCAGTTGTTTTGATTTTGCTGGCGCTGATGATTATATCGTTTGCCCCAGTCCAGAATATAACCGAAGTCGTATTGGCATAACACGCAATGAATTATATTGATATATTTTTAGAAGCCATATCTGCTGAAAAAGGTCGCAGCGACAAGACAATTGTTGCGTATTCGTCTGACCTGCATCATGCAGACGAAACGATTTCTGGCGGACTTATGGGTGCAGATGAAAATGCGATACAAAGTTATCTGGCATCCCTGCCGGACAAGGCATCAAGTATTGCACGCAAGGCCAGCGCCCTGCGCGGCTTCTATAAATTTTTAATGTTGGAAAAAATCATAACAAAAAATCCAACGGCCAATCTTGAATTGCCAAAGCGCAAACGCGCCCTGCCAAAATTTTTATCGGTTGATGAAATAGAATTACTGATATCATCGGCGGGCGATATAAAAAACTCTATTCGTCTGCGCGCAATGTTGGAATTGGTATACGCATCGGGTTTGCGTGTGTCGGAATTATGCGAATTACCAATGACGGCAAATTTGGGCGACAAATTACTTATTCATGGCAAGGGTGCCAAGGAACGCATCGTCCCAATGCATCCCGGTGCTGTACATGCACTAAACAAATGGTTGGATGCGCGTGGTGACGATAATTCAAAATATGTTTTTCCATCACACAGCCAATCGGGCCATATTACGCGTGACGGATTTTTCAAGATTCTTAAAAAGTGTGCGGTGCTAAGCGGTATTGACCCACATCGCGTATCCCCACACGTTTTGCGCCATTCGTTTGCATCACACTTGCTGGCGGGCGGTGCAAACCTGCGCGCGATACAAACAATGTTGGGACACGAAGACATTTCAACAACGCAAATCTATACACACGTTATGCCTGAAAAATTAAAAGAGACGGTTGCCCTGCACCACCCGTTGGCACACCAAGGGGGGCGCAAATGATAAAAAAATGTGAACATGCGGATTGTACACGGGCGGGCACATGCCGTTGTCCAAAAACGCGCGATTTGCGTGAATATTGGTATTTCTGTCCCGAACACGCCGCCGAATATAACAAGAATTGGAATTACTATGCGGGAATGAGTGCGGACGAAATCGAAGAAGACTGGGAACGTCAAACTTTTGGTTCGCCCCTAAAAGATAAAGCACAGGCGAATGCGGATGAAGCCGATTATATAAAATTCCTTAACGACTTTATAAATGGGCGCAGTACATTTGATAAAATGCCACCGAAAACAACCCTGCCCGGCCCAGTGACCGCCGCATTGAAAGTTTTCGATTTGCCGATAAGTGCGTCATGGCGAGAGGTTGGCGCGCGATATCGCGCGCTCGCAAAAAAGCACCACCCCGACCGTTCTGGATCCGCCACTGAATTTGCCAAGATTTCCAGCGCATACGACGTTTTGAAAAAACATTTTGGAAAGAAATAAAACGCGCCGATGGCGCGTTTTTTATTCTTTCGCATTCAAATATGCAATTGCATCCATTGCGGCGGTGCATCCTGTACCAACCGCGGTTGCAATTTGCATTTTTATATCACTATGCACATCGCCCGCAACAAATGTTCCCGCTGGTAATTCGCGTGGTATCAAACGCCCCATTTCATCACGTTTGACCCCTTCGTCCAGATAATCAGTATTCGCTTCGTGGCCAATCGCAACGAACAAACCATCGGCTTCGATTTCTTTATCGTCCAATGTTGTCACAACAATTTTTTCTGTTCCTGGAACGGTGGCAACTTTCTTTAAATCTGTATTGAACAAGCATTCAATATTTTCGCGTTCCGCAACACGATTTCGCAAGACTGCTTCGGCACGGAAAAACGAACCCTTGCGATAAACGATTTTAACCGATTTTGCAATATCTGCCAAATACAGCGCATCGTTCAATGCAGAATTTCCACCACCCATAACAATTACATCTTTGCCATAATAGAAGAACCCATCACATGTCGCACAGTACGATACGCCATGACCAATCAGTTCGCGCGCCCCTTCTATTTCTAATTTGCGTGGGGATGCGCCCGTTGCGAATATAACCGTTTTGCCGACATATTTTTTACCGTCATCGGCCGTGATATTAAATCCGCTTTCCGCATCACCATCGACAGACCGCGCAGACACAAACACAATTTTTGCGCCAAATGATTCTGCCTGCTTTTTCATAAATTCCGCCAATGATAGACCGTCACCATTCCAGCCTGGATAATTTTCCAATTTAGCAATCTGGGACATTTGACCGCCCAATGTTGGACCACCCAGCACAATCGTCTTTTTATTCGCACGACCTGCATACAATGCCGCCGTCAACCCCGCCGGTCCAGATCCCAGAATAATTACATCATACATTTCAATATCCATGTGAATTTCCTTACTTTTGTTGTCCGCATAATATCATATTATATATATAACGCAAACCGAAAAAATCAACCTATGAATATGTTGATTTTGCGACAAAATCGTCCTATAATCCGCGCATGATAAAACAAGGGAACACACTATGATTGACATTAAATATATTCGTGAAAATCCAGAGGTTGTAAAAAACGCATGCGCGGTTAAAGGATTTGCTGATAATGTTGATGAAATTTTGGCACTGGACGCACGCGTTCGTGAATTGAAAACAATCACGCAAACGATGACGGCTGAAAAGAACAAAATTACCAAGGAAATTCCAACTGCGACTGATAAAGCACCACTGATTGCAAAATCAAAACAGATTGGCGAAGAAATCGCGGCTGATATGGCTGAACTGGCAAATAAAGAAGCCGAATTAAACGAATTGATGCACTGTGTTCCGCAAATTCCAGACGCGTCTGCCCCAATTGGTCGTGATGATAGTGATAATGTCGAAGTGCGTCGCGTTGGCACACCACGCACATTTGATTTTACCCCACGCGCACAATGGGACTTGCTTGATATGAACAACTGGTGGGCACCGGAAAAAATAGCCGGCATTTGTGGTACACGCACATATTGTTTAATGGGCGAAGCGGCTGAATTACAATTGGCAATTGAAACGTACGTTATTCAAAAACTGATTCAAAAAGGATTCCGTTTTATTGAATGTCCATCTATCACAAAGCCACAAACGATATTTAATGCTGGTCACTTTATGGGATCTGATTTGTCGGTTATGAATAACGATGTGTTTATGTTGACTGATACAGATCGTTGCTTGGCTGGTACTGCGGAAATTATTTTGAATTCACTGCATGCTGACGAAGT
>CAMHKP010000058.1 GCA_946185785.1 uncultured Alphaproteobacteria bacterium | reverse complement strand
ATCATTGATATTACTGACCGACAACAAACCATTGGCAGAAATATCACCACCAACTGTCAAATCAATTGCGCCCCCTGGTGTACCACTTAAACTCAACCCACGCGTCGCTGCAATCAACAAATTATTTGTAATATTTATATCACCACCACTTACAATTCCAAACGGACTAGATGCAGGTTTTATAACATATAAATCGCCATATGTATCCGTTGGCAATTGTTCTTCAGTCGTGTTCAAAACGCTTAAATTATAAACACTTATACCACCGGTACCAACGTTCACCCCTGTACCAGATGTAATGTTCGCAAAATACCCGGAACCCAAATTTATTTCCGTTGGATTTGTTGGAATATCCACAGGCGTTGCTGCACCAAACGCGTACAGTGGCGCTAAACTACACAAAAATGGCAGTATCTTTTTAAACATATTTTTTTGTTTTTTTATTATCGTATTTGTGCTTATATTATACCATAAATAGACCATCAAAAAAAGACTAAAAAACACTTGTTTTATATTAAAAGGAGAAAAAATTATGTATTCAATTACCAAAATCCATGCACGTCAAATTATGGACAGTCGCGGTAATCCAACTATCGAATGCGATGTCACATTATCAGGTGGTGCATTTGGACGTGCAGCGGTACCATCTGGCGCATCAACAGGAAAATTCGAAGCATTGGAATTGCGCGATGGCGGAAATGCGTATATGGGGCGTGGTGTTTTGACTGCTGTAAAAAATGTGAACGAAATTATCGCACCAAAAATTATTGGTATGGATGCGACTGAACAAAGCGCGATAGATACCACAATGATGGAAATTGATGGCACATCAAACAAAGAAAAATTGGGTGCAAATGCAATCTTGTCTGTATCGTTGGCTGTTGCGCATGCGGCTGCGAATGCGATGCAATTACCACTGTATAAATATATTGCACGCGTATATGGAAATTCAAATCCATGTGTTCTACCCCGCCCCATGATGAATATTATAAACGGTGGTGCACATGCTGATAATGGTTTGGACGCCCAAGAATTTATGATTATTCCAAATGGTGCAAAAGATGAATTTGAAGCTGTTCGTATGGGAATGGAAGTATTTCATAATTTGAAAACAATTTTAAAACGTTCAAACAATTCTACCAATGTCGGTGACGAAGGTGGCTTTGCACCAAACTTTCATTCTTGCCGCGAAGCATTGGATACAATTATTTCTGCAATAAATGCCGCTGGATACAAACCAGGCGTTGATGTTTCGATTGGTCTGGACGTTGCATCATCTGAATTTTATGCAGACGGTGTTTATTCATTCGAAGGACAAAAATTGTCGTCTACTGAAATGATTGAATACTATGAAAAACTGATTGCTGAATACCCAATTATTTCTATTGAAGATGCATTAGCCGAAGAAGATTGGGATGGTTGGGCAAAATTGACCGAACAGATTGGAACAAAATGTCAACTGGTTGGCGATGATTTATTTGTGACAAATCCAGCACGACTGGAACGTGGCATCAAATCACATGTTGCAAACGCAATTTTGATAAAAGTGAATCAAATTGGAACACTTACCGAAACACTGCGCGCAATCAAAATGGCCCAAGATGCGAATTATGGTGTAATTGTGTCGCATCGCAGCGGCGAAACCGAAGACACAACAATCGCAGATTTGGCCGTTGCAACAAATGCTGGCCAAATCAAAACGGGATCTATGTCACGTACCGATCGTATGGCAAAATATAACCAATTATTGCGCATAGAAGAAGAACTGGACAAATCCGCAAAATATGGTATATAAATCATAAAAGGAAATGGGGAATGAAAATTCCCCATTTATTTTAACAAATGACGACACAAACGATTGTTTTTATAAAATATATTATTGCGATTTTATTGCTGGCTTTTGTTATTTTATTGCCAGCATATCTGGCCACACAAACTGGTAAAGACAAAACTGACACAACCCGCATTCGTATTGGCAGCTGGCTGCTTGGGTGGACTGGGATTGGGTGGTTGTGGTCACTGTTTAAATCTACACAAAAATAAAAATAACGGGGACATTACTTATGCCCCCGTTATTAAATAGTATTCAAAATGTTTGAATAATTTTACTTCTCGTTTTCACCTGTGAAAACGATACCGTATGGTTCAAAGGCTTTCTGTAAATTCACAGCCTGGGTTGCTTTCTTGAACCCAACATTACGTGAACTTGCCTTAAATGTTTTTGCCTTATCAGTCATGTTTTAACCTCTATTCAAAACATCTCTCTGACAACCCCAGTATATAATGACTTAACTATTTGTCAAGTACTATTTTCTGGTTTTGTCAACTTATTCCATTTCGCACCCATAACCATTGCACGTACCATCGGAATATTCACCGACCTCTATTGCGACCGGGCTAGCCGCAGGTTCGTTTGTGGTATATTGTGTTTCTTTGACAACACGTACGCGGCGATTTTCCGCATTTGGTGTGTTATCTGGTGTTGGCACAGCCAAATCTTCTTCGCCACTTGATACTGCGACAATCTGGCTTGCTGGGATTCCATATTCAATCAACATCTTTTGTACCGCTTCGGCACGACGTCCACCCAACGCATAGTTATAGCTCTTGCTGCCCGAAGTATCGGTATGACCAACCACAGAAACCTTGATATTTTTGTTTTCTTGGGTTGCGGTTGCCAATTTTTCAATCAATTCACGATATTCCGGTTTAATTATGGCCTTGTTAAAATCAAAGCGAACTTCGAACACTTCTTCCATAACATGCTGTTTTGGTTCTAATGGAATCTGTTGAACTTTAATCATTGTCTTTTCGCCAGCCGCCGCCTGCAATTTATCCAAACGAGCATTGATTGCAGCCAATTCTTCACGCATAGCCATCATCATGTTGATGAATTCTTCACGCGTGACCAATTCTTCACCAATCATTGGAATTGGTTCTGGTTCTTCCACTGCACAATCACATGGCGCTGGTTCTTCGACCAATGGGCATGGTGCAACTTCGCATTTTGGTGCCGCCGCAGCTGCACATGGACAATTTCCACCAGATACCGCATTTACAACACCCAAACTGCGCGCATCAAGATTGTTGCCACTGTTCGACATATTCTTGCTGATTGTCTTGTCGCCACCATAAATATTTTGGTTAAACACCATTGGTTGCACAGGAACCGGGTTAATCAAATGTTCTGGGACACTAACATTATTAACAATGATAACACCTTCGCGTGCTGGTGCAGATGCGCCACGCATCATTGTACGGGTTTCTGGATAATATGTTGATGTTTCAGAAACAACCGTTTTTACTTCTTCGGCTTTTTGTGGTTTTGCCTTGCTTACAACTTTACCACCCTTGCAATCACGCAATGCGACCAAAGCTTTTTTGAAACGATCACGACATTGTGCCGCAGTCGCTTCTTGACCACTTGCGGTTGCAGACAACCAACAATCGTATTTTGCCTGCATTTCTGCAGCCAAATCAGGTTGTGTCATACTAGCATCATTTTGCAATTGTTCCATCAAATCACTATATGCAGAATACAATTCATACGATGTATTTTCATCATCAACCGGCCAATTATCTAATGTTTCTGGGAACGGCAATTCACCAGAAAAAGCCGCAACAGCCTTCTGGGCAAACAATTCGCCCATTTCTGGATAACCACTTGTACGTGCATTATATATTGCATATGAACGATAATTCATCGCCAACTGATTCAAGAAAGAATCTTGATGTGGTGCAGAATAAACATCCAAACGTTCAACATAATCAACAGTTGGTGTCGCCACAGGTGCCGATGCATCATTTGAATTACTGGCACAACCGGCCAAACCCAACGCCAACACACCGAACAATATTTGAACTTTGAACTTTGAACTTTGAACTTTCATAATGTGTCCCCTTTCCCTTGTTGCTGATATTATACGATTTTTCGCAAAACGAGTCCAGCATAAAAACACAAAACACCGTTAAACAACACAAAAAATTTTATTTATTTAAAAATTGTGTTGCGACCGAACCCAATGATGACAATCCGCCTGTTAAATTAGTACCGCCTTTGGTAATATTGCCAACAGTATCCATAATTGTAGATGTGTTTGTTTTCTGCCCTACACTGCCGATTGTTGTTGTTAGGAATTCACCCCACATCGCACGTTTCTTTTGGCTAAGTTTCGCATTGGAACAATTTTCAATTTTTGAAATTAACTTAGCCGCCATTGTTGCTTCTGATTTTGTATAATCAGCTTCTGAAAAATCAA
>CAMHKP010000057.1 GCA_946185785.1 uncultured Alphaproteobacteria bacterium | reverse complement strand
ATAAAATATAGTATTAAACCATTCACGTGCTGTATTTTTATTCTTGGCTGGCATAACTATTCCTTTCTTTGTCGCGGCTATTTTAGACCTTGAATTGACACAAAGCAAGGTTTAATATGCACATATGATTTCATTAAATTCAATTATTTTCAACGGAATGGATGCGACCCCCATAGATGTCCAAGTACAATTGGCAACGGGATTATCAAATCCAGATTTTAATATCATTGGTTTGGCTGATCGTGCGGTCAAAGAATCTGCTGAACGCATCCGCAATGTCATTTCTGCACTGAATTTGAAATTGCCACCGAAACGTTTGACGGTAAATTTATCACCTGCGGATGTTGAAAAATCTGGTTCACATTTTGATTTACCAATCTTATGCGGAATATTGTGTGCAATTGGTGTATTACCCCAAGAAAAACTAGCACATTATGTAATCCTTGGTGAAATTGGTTTAGACGGTGCGATTGCTCGTACAGATGGTGTTTTACCTGCGGCTGTTTGGGCTAAGAAAAATAATATGGGAATAATTTGTCCAGCACCCCAAGGGGCCGAAGCCGCATTGTCTGGACATAACGACATCTTGGCACCTGCGCATGTACTGGAACTGATAAACCATTTCAGTGGCGCGGCAACTATACCCACACCAAATGTTGCCGACATCAATAAAACACAATCCGCACCAATCGGTGATTTTGCAGAAGTATATGGTCAAGACGCAGCAAAACGCGCGATGGAAATTGCCGCGGCTGGTGGTCATGCAATGCTTATGGTTGGTCCCCCAGGGTCTGGTAAAACGATGCTGGCATCGCGTCTGCCAACAATATTGCCAGAAATGACCGCTGATGAAATTCTAGAAACATCTGTTATATATTCGATTGCGGGACAATTGGGCGACAAATCGCTTATTACAAATCGTCCGTTCCGCAGTGTTCATCACACCGCCAGTCCTGTATCACTTGCCGGTGGTGGCAGCAACGCAAAACCAGGCGAAATATCGTTGGCACATAATGGCGTTTTGTTCTTGGACGAATTACCAGAATTTGATCGCGCAACATTGGAAATTTTACGCCAGCCAATGGAATCTGGAAAAATAACCATATCACGCGCGAAGCATAATGCCACATATCCGGCACACTTTCAGTTAATTGCCGCAATGAACCCATGTCCATGCGGACACCTTGGAAATGCGGCACTGTCATGTTCACGCGCACCACGTTGTGCCGAAGCATACCAAAACAAAATATCTGGGCCATTACTTGATAGAATTGATTTGCATGTTGATGTTGATGCGGTGAACCCATGGGATATGAAGCCGACCACCGATACACCAATTGAAACCAGTGCGCAAATTCGTGCACGTGTTGTTGCAGCACGGAATCGTCAAATTGCACGTCAAGGCAAAGTGAACGCTATGCTGGACGGTGCCGATTTAGCCGCAGCCGCACCATTAAATGACGAATTGACAGAATTTTTGAATATGGCGGCTGAAAAAATGTCGATGTCTGCACGTGGATATAATCGCATAAAGCGAATCGCACGTACTATTGCTGATTTGCGTGGCAGTGATAATATTGAAATGTCTGATTTAGCCGAGGCTTTATCGTATCGTCCAATTGGACGTGGTAAATATGGCGTAAAATAAAACGCCCATTTGGGCGTTTTTTAAAATTCCCAACGAAATCCAAACACAAATGTTGAATATAAAATGTTTTCCGCACTAAACCAGTCACGCGATTGACTTTCATCAGAATTGCTTAATGCCCATTTTATTCTTGGCAAATATATGAAACGGAATCCAGAATCCAAGAAGAATCCTTCTGATACCCCATATGAAAAACCAACCGTCACAACCCCAGCCAAATTTGATGACGATCTTTTAGAGCTATGGAATTGAACAATTCCATAATCATCAACTTCACCGAATTTCTGCAAATCCCAATACCCAGACAAATCACCATAAGAATCAGACAAATTCAACACTGTTTCCGAATCAGCATACCCCAACCCAACCCCAGCATACGGAATAACCTTACGCAACGGTTTTGACCAACCATCATAGAAATCGCGGATTGCCATCGTGGTAAAAACATTTGTTGTAATAGTTGATTGTACACTGCCCGAATTAAAATGAATACTATCCTTAGAACCACCAGTTAAATGCATATCACCACTAAATAACGGTGATGCACTATATTCGCTTTCTGCGATATAGTCCCAATCGATTTGGAAACGCCACTGTGGTGTCCATGGTAATGTCCAACCAATTGCCACACCACCCATAAAAGATACCTGTTCAAAATCTTTATTCATCGGCAATGTACCGATATTACCAGTCCCTAAAAATTCATACGCACTGCACCCACTGGCATCAGAACATGGAAATACTTGACCATTGTCACCATAATAATCGGCGCCCAATGTTCCAACTTCGTTTTTTAATTTAGCCATACCATATGCAATACCGCCACGCACAGCAATAATGAAACGACGACCGTCATCTTGATACCAACCCGTTGTGACCCTATCATCGCCATATTCCCAATTTGCGCGTGCAACGCCAGACAATCCAACACATGTCAACGTTGATAAAACAAACAACATTCTCTTCATCATGACATACATTATATCACAAATTAGCCCCAAATAAAAACTATTTTATTCCCGAAACAATATCATGGAAAATTTCCGCTGGTATTGTGCCCCCTGTGATTTTTGATGACATTGGGGTAAAGTTATCATTACCAACCCAAACCCCTATCACAAGATTATTTGTTGCCCCAACAAACCACGCATCGCGATTATCATTACTGGTTCCTGTTTTTCCGCCCAGAACACCCGATGCCATTGCGCGATGACCGGTACCACCGGTTGCCACAACATCTGCCAATAACTCTGTCATATGTTCAACTGTATCCCCCGACAACACCGATATTGGATCCGATGGATTACGTTCATATAAAACATTGCCCGCACTATCTTTTATCTTGGTAATTGAATATGGGCGCACTGATTCACCATTATTCCAAATCACCGCATATATATTTGTTAAATCCATCAACGACATCTCCGATGCACCAAGAACCGTTGAATATTCGCGACGCAATTTTGTTCCAACCCCTAAACGTCCCGCCATATTCAAAACAGAATCTATGCCATACATTTCTGTCAATTTTAACGGTACCGAATTAACACTTTTTGCAAACGCAGTTGCCAAAGTTATGTCGCCATAATAACGCTCGTTATAATTTTTTGGATTATAATCACCAATTGCGAACGGTGAATCATTAACATAAGAATCTGGCAGCATACCATTTTCCAGCGCAACCAAATACACAACTGGTTTAAATGCCGAACCTGGCTGACGTGCCGCCATAACACGATTAAATTGACTGGCCTGATAATCTGCCCCACCCGACATTGCGCGTATTGCACCATCGTGCGACATTGCAACCACCGCCCCCTGATATTCCCCTACTTTGCGCGACAACACAGCCGCAACTTGTTCTTGGAATCCCATATCAAGTGTTGTGTACACATACAAATCAGAATTATACCCGCCAATACGCGATGCAACTTCGTCTAAAACAAAATCAGTCCAATAACGATACTTGTTTGTATCGGGTGCTGGGGTTGCAGGTGCCAATTCGCGTGCAGCAGCACGTGCCTGATTTATATCCAAATACCCTTGGCGCACCATTTCGGTAAGTATTGTTTTTGCGCGTGCAATATTTTTTTCCGGGTTCTTTAATGGGCTGTATGTTGTTGGTGCTTTTAACATTGCAGCAATTTGTGCCGCCTGGGCAACCGACAATTTTGCTGCAGGTTTTTGAAACATCACACGCGATGCAGCATCGATTCCACGCATTCCCCCAACCAGCGACACGCGATTCATATACAAATCAAGCACTTGATTTTTATCAAACCGGTTTTCCAGCCAGTATGATAAAATCAATTCTTGCACTTTACGTGAAATCTTTTTGTCGCGCGAAAGGAATATATTCTTAGCCGTCTGTTGTGTAATTGTTGAACCACCCGCGGCAAAATGTCCACGAAACAGATTCACAAAAACGGCACGCATAATACCACGCGAATCTATTGGTCCATGTTCAAAAAACCGCTTATCTTCAATCGCGACAATCGCTTGCCATACATGTGATGGTAAATTTGATACCGACACTGGCGTTCCCATAATGCGATTAGACGAACGAATTTCGTTTCCATTTTTATCCATAAACATAACCGCAGCCGGTCGTGTTTCATGTAAAATTGCATCCAACGATGGCATACGCAGATATATAACTGCGACATAGCCCGCCACGCCAACAACGCAGACGGATGAGTTTGACGCTTTTGTAAACGACATCGGCACAAAAAT
>CAMHKP010000056.1 GCA_946185785.1 uncultured Alphaproteobacteria bacterium | reverse complement strand
AGAAACCAATTTATCTTGGTGTTCTGGCAATTTCAACAAACGTTCTTCGGCGGTATTGGACAAATGCCCCAATTCAATCAATGCCCCAGGCACCGTTGAACGCAATACTGCAAATGGCGCATGACGAACACCGGGACCCGGTTGTGCTTCAACCCGCAACGAACGAAACGCACGTGCACAGCCGTTTGCATATTCTTCACTCATTTCTGCGACAGCGTGTTGTTGCAATGATGATAACGCGGCACGAATATCACGTTCAAATTCGGTGAATCCATCCACCCCGATTTTATCAGCCGCATTTTCAGATTCTGCCAACTTCTTAGCCTCTTCGTCAGATGCCTTTTCAGAAAGAGTATAAATTGAAAATCCCTTGACCGAACGACTTGGGTTTGCATTGGCGTGTAATGATATAAACAAATCACCCTTATGACTTTCTGCAAACTCTGCGCGTTCAGCCAATTTTAAGTATTTATCACCAGTACGCGTCATATATGTCCGGAAACCGGCTTCGTCCAGTTTATTCTTTAATTTTCGACCAACAACCAAAACAACATCTTTTTCACGCGTACCATTTTTACCGATACAACCGGGGTCTTTACCCCCATGTCCAGGGTCAATGATTATTATATTTTTTTGCTGTGGTTTTGGTGATGTGGTGGACGCACCAGACGTCACCGCTGATGCAATTTTCGCAGCGGATGTCGCAGAAAAATCCAGTACCAAACGATAATCATTATCACCATTTGGTTCCAACAACATAATTTGAGATTTCTGTAATTCCGCAATCGGCTTATTTAATGCCGCAATAATTTGTAAATGATCGCCAGACTGCACCTGTTTTACGGACGACACCAGTGTCCCCGATGCTAATTTTGCCGACACAGACGAATCCGCAGACATATTTGCAATATCAATTACCAATTGCTTTTCTGGATAAGACAATGTGTATGATGGGCGCAATGACGTTTCAATAACTAAACGTGTTTTGTTTCCAGGTTGAATCCCCGTACGCATAGACCGCAACGCATTACGCGCAGCAAACGCCACACGTGGCAACATAGCAGAAGCCATTACCGTCACACCACTTATTTTAAAAAGTGTACGTCTTGATATTTTCATTGCTTAAAATTATACCAGATTTCATATAAACTTTCAAGAAATATGGGATTAAAATAAAACCGCCATTATGGCGGTTTATTTATTATTTACTTATACAATTTGCAAACGATTGTGCAACAAGTGATGTTTCATCAGATGTCATCGTACGAACCGGTACAATATAGCAACGACCACTGTCACGAATAATAAACACCTTGGTTCCACGAACATATGCGCGTTGCATATCATCAATCTGTGCACTGGTTAAAAACGCATTTTGCGTTGTTGCCGAATTTGACATAGCTGCCATAACCACTTGACGTGCCGTATTATAATCCCACATTTCAGACATCGCTGTGACATCCATATATACCGACCAATCTTCATGTGGGTTTTGACGTTCGGTGCTATCAGTTGGGAACATAACGCCAGTCACCAGTGCCGCAGCAGTCTGCAAAGCAGTCGGCGATGACGATGAAGACCCAGTATGTGATACCGTATTCAATTGCATATTGTCACCACAAGCCAAATTCATACGATTGGTATAACCAGCCAACACAGCATCCACAGCCGCCTGCCAATCAGCGCCCTTTTTGTTCAAGTCCAGACTGACCACCTTTTCTGCCCAGCCCCAAATATTTGCGCCAACATTACCAGCATTTGCAAAACGAGTGACCATTTCCGCACTGCCCCCTGGGACACCGGCACCACAATAATCAGTCAATTGTGTGGTAAGCATGCTTGATGTTTCATTACCATATGCCAACGCAACCGAATGACATGCCATTGCTGCTTCTAATTCCTGACGACGTTGCAAACACAAATCAGAATGGGATTTTGATAATTGTTCTGCCATATTTGCCATAGACAGATAAGACATAACTTCCTGTTGTACATACGATGGGCAAAGACGCGCCGCCGTATTCATACCATTGGAAGCATACAACGAATTTGTGTTATATTGTGGCAACAAAACCGACGTGTCTTTTTGCAGGCACAGCAAAGCATAATTGTACAATTCGCTTTCCGTTGCATATTGACAGCGACCCGTACGTTGACCTGGGACAACCGTCACATCACCACAATATTCCGCCAAACAATTGTAAATCTTGGTACGACACGCAGAATCCACATCCGGCTGAGTCACCATGTAATACGTATTTAACTGGTTTGTTTTATACGCATTGGCAAGACCACTGTTCCCACGCAAACCGTTATAGCCAGCGGTTTGACTAAAAATACCACGTGCTGAATTAGTCCCAGACGCAGGCACAGTTCCCGCAGACACCGCCAACGCGCCATCAGTCGCAATAATTCCAAACAATGCAAATACTGCAAATATATTTTTCATGGAAATTCCCTCTCATTAGATTTAATTTTATCATAAAAAAGACGACAACGCAAACACAGATTTGAATAAAACTATAAATTGGTTGATTTAGCGAAACAACCTGGTAATATCTGCACTATGATTACAATGCCAAATGAAATTTTATCAGAAATTGCGAACGACATAGCCGCGTTAAGGGGGTTTCTTTGACCCAGATAAGTTAAACGCGGAAATTGCCGAATTGGAAAAACAATCAAACGCCTCTGATTTATGGGAAAATCCAGATAATGCGCGTGCTGTATTACAAAAAAAAGCAGCATTGGAAAAATCATTGAATGAATTAACCTATCTGGAAAGCGAATATAAAAACCTGCACGATTTATATGAAATTGCCCCAGATGATGCGGATGTTGTTTCGGCTATTGAAAAACTGGCCGCTGCTGCGCACAGCGCAAAGTTTGTGACCTTGTTCCGCGAACCAGCCGACAACGATGGCGCATTTTTGTTTATTCAGGCGGGTGCCGGTGGTACCGAAGCACAAGATTGGGCAGAAATGCTGGCGCGTATGTATTCACGTTGGGCAGAACGTCATGGTTTCACAATTGAAACAGTTGAAGAACACATTGGTGATACCGCTGGAATTAAAAATGTCACATATCGTATTACCGGACTGCGCGCATATGGGTGGTTAAAAAATGAAATCGGGGTTCATCGTCTGGTACGAATTTCGCCATATAACGCAAATGGTAAACGTCAAACCAGTTTTGCATCCGTTGATGTTTGGCCAGATATTGATGACACAATTCAAATTGATATTAACGAAAAAGATTTGCGCATTGATACATACCGTTCATCTGGTGCGGGCGGTCAACACGTCAATAAAACCGACAGTGCCGTTCGTATTACACACATACCAACTGGTATCGTTGTCACATGCCAGAATGAACGCAGCCAGTTCCAAAACAAAGATATGGCGATGAAAATGTTGCGATCACGCCTTTATGAACTGGAAATGCAAAAGCGTGCCGAAGAAGAAAATGCGGCAAAAGCCAATCAAAAGAAAATTGAATGGGGCAGCCAGATTCGCAACTATGTCTTGTACCCATACCAACTGGTCAAAGATGTCCGCACCGGTGTTGAAAAAACTGATTCTAATGCGGTTCTGGACGGCGATTTAGACGATTTTATGTTGGCATTACTACAGCGCGGTTAAAATATGCAGAAATTATCCAATGAATTTTACCACGCGGCAATAAAGAACGCGTTCCCTGATGCTGAAGAAATTAAATTGCCAAATATTACTGGCAAAGTTGCGCATGTGTTCACGTTTCAAACGGACAATGGGCCGCGCGTATGCCGATTTAATGAAAAACCAATTATTGAACGCAATTATAAATTAACACATATGTTGTATGATTTTGGTGTATCGTCAATTATACCCACAAAACCACATGTTTTTTTGGGTCAGTATTTTGAATCATATGAATATGATCCCCATTATACATTGCGTGAAACAATTGGAAAAATGAACCAAAACGAGATTATCGATACATATAAAAGCGCAATGTGTATCCAAGGGCAACTGGCATCGTTTCCGGTACAAAAATTCAATACTTTGCACGGTGCTCATTTTATGGATGTGTACAACATAACCATGCCACACTATGTTGACAACAGTATAATGCGATGTTTGTATCGCACATTATATAAACATTTTGCAACCAGTAAAAATATGTACATTTTGCACAGCGATTTAACCCCAGCGAATATGTTGGTAAATGATTCTAACAACGGTATAACTCACCTGATTGATTTTGATGCGATTTCAGTTTGCAATGAAAACATGGCTATCTTTGGGATGCTGCGCAGATACCCACTAAAAAACATAAACGAAATGATTGATTATTACCAAGACATAACCAATCACAGTTTAAATCGGCGCGAAATTATACGCATGCTGAACCTGTTTAAAAGAACATTAGAC
>CAMHKP010000055.1 GCA_946185785.1 uncultured Alphaproteobacteria bacterium | reverse complement strand
AATTGTGTTTTAACCGCAGTGTCGGCTGTAGAAATCGCTGCGCGTTTTGCTGATTCAATCTTTGTTTCTGCATCTGCAATAGCGTTTGCAATAGCAGCATTCTTTGCGTTGGTAATAGTATCTTGCAGGCTGTTTGTGGTTCTTGTAAGTTCTTCGTAAAGAGCGTCTTTGGTGGCAAGTCCGCCAATTTCGTCACGCCCTGCTTTTTCTTCAAGCTTGGCTTCAACTTCGTCTGTCTTGGCATAGCCTTGCAATAATCTATCTGTATCAACCAAGTCTGTGACTTCGTCGGCTTCGACCTTGCGTGCAAGTTGACTCTGAATCAAGTCTAACTGACGTTGCAACATTTCTATCTGGTCTTGAACCATGTCGGGGGATGTGGCGACGGTTTTAATAGAACCAGTGTTAGAAGTTATGGAACCGGTTGAACGTCTTGCACCATCAACATATGCCGCACCAAGTGATTGTGTGGTTGCGGTGCTTGTCGAATCGGATGACGTGGTGGAATTAGATTTTGTAATTGTGCGCAAAGCAGATGCGGTGGTTGAACCCGAATCGGATGCGGAAGCCGAGGATGTTGCGTTTGTTCGCAACGAGCTGGCGCGAGCTGGTGCAGTTGTTTGTGCGGCATAAGAGCCGGCCTGAAAACAAAGAGACAGGACAACCAAAAATAGTTTTTTCATAGTATTCCCCCTTTCCATAAAAATAAGTGTAGAAAAAACTAAAATAGGAACGCAAGCCCTTTTTTATGCGAAAGATTTTCAAAAATAAAAAACGCGCAAGATGCGCGTTTTGTTTTAGCGATACATTTGTTTTACTGTTCGCATAAACAATGCATAGATTTTTTGATTACATTCATCTAATGGCTTTTTCGCTGCTTTTTCTATTTGTGCTTTGTAATCTGCCTGTTCTTTTAGCAGCTTTCTGCGTTCTTGGTCGTATTGTTCAGTGGTAGACATTGGTGCAAGTTTGTTTACACGATTGAAGGTTTGAATACGATTCTGGTATTTTTTTCTTAATTGTTCTTGTTCATATTCAAATCTGCGTTTTAATGGCGCAATATCACGAGAAACAGTGGCAGAAAATTCGTCTTCTAATCTATAGCGTTGAACTTCCAAGTCTTCCAATTCATGAAAAGACTTCAATATAGATTCATCTTTGATGTCATTGTTTTTAATTTCTTCAAGCAACAGTGTTGAAGGTGTATAATTAACGTCGTGAAATTTGTATGACAAATGTTGAACGTACAAGCGTTTTTCTTGGTGTGTCATATCTTTTATTTTCTTTTTCATATTCATAGCCCTTTATATTTCCAGACTAATATAATACAAAAAAGACTTTTTGTCAATAAGGTTTTGTAAAAAAACAGCCCAATTTTATTTTGGGCTACTTTTTATCGTGCGACATTGCCACGAATGCGTTCGTGACAGATGTAGTCCTTTAATACGAATCCGTTTTCTGCGTGCCACTTTAACATGCCGTTCCAGTTTGTATCTGGGATTTCAACGGTGGGCAATTTGTATGGCGTGCGATATAATTGATTGCGCATCTGGTCGATGTGGTTTTCATAGATATGCACATCGTGCAATTCGCCCTTTAATATACCTGGTTTAAGCCCTGCTTCCTTGGCGTACAGCATCAGCAGCAATGCATAAGATGCAATATTGTATGGAATGCCCAAAAACATGTCGCACGAACGCTGTGTCCATATCAGGTTTAATTTATCACCATCAATTAAAACCTGGTGCATAACATGGCATGGTGGCAATGCCATTTTACCCATATCAACCGGATTCCATGCATTTACAATAATACGGCGATTTGTTGGGTTGTTTTTGATTTCATGTATAGCATTCGCAAGCTGGTCAATACCTGGCTTTGATTTAACAAAATTGTCTGTTGGGTTTTTATCTATTTGTTTTTCATTAAATTTATATTTCCCACCAAAGTGTCGCCATTGCCAACCATATATTGGTCCCAAATCGCGACCATCAGCCATCAGTTGATTTTTTATATCTTCTTTTTCTTTTGGACTAAGTTTTATTACATAATCATCATATGCAGAAACCTTTTCTTCGTATAGGGGCTGCCACTTTTCTGGGTTTGACCACTGGTCCCAAATATGACATTTTCCCTGAATGAAAAATTCCAGTTCGGTTGCAATGTTTTTTAAGCCCATCTTCTTGGTTGTAATCAAGGGGAAGCCCCGTGACATGTCGTGTTGAAATATTGCGCCCGATGGAATATGTAATGTTTTTGTGCCGGTGCGATTGTCCGTCCATGTGCCGTTATGCATAATATTGTCAACGATATCCAGGTATTGTTTCATGGTGTGCTTTCCTTTCTTTTGTTTATTACCTCGCCCCACCTACAGTTTAATCTTAGATTAAACGAATAATTAAAATCAAGTGGTAAAATAAAACCCGCCAATGTGGCGGGCTTTTTATTTATCGTACGTCGGCCTGTTCAAACAATTCTTCGGGTTTTACCGATTTTTCTTTTGTTTTAACATGGGTCAACATTGCATCCAATGCTTTGCGTTCAAAAATCATACCGCGCAACATTGCCAACGCATTTTGATTCTTGTTATAGAATTCAAAAACTTGCTGTGGGTTTGGATAGCGTGCCGCTTCCGCCCAGACAGCTTGTTGCAAATCATCACGTGTGACTTCGACTTTGTTTTTTGTACCCCATTCTGCCAAAATCAAGCCAAGTTTTACACGACGTTCGGCTTCCTTGCGTTCTGCCTTTTCGTCCCATTTGTGTTCGTGGCCATGTTCAGCATTATGGTTTTCGTGTTCATTTTTTGCCATGTTTAATTCTTGTTCGACCAATGTTTCTGGCAAATCCAGTTTTACTTTGTCGGCCAAGATTTCCAACAATTCGTTGCGCATGTCGCGTTGTGCGGCTTCGTCATATTGTTCGTTTAACAATTTACGAATATGTTCGCGCAATTTTTCCACAGATTCATGTCCAACTGTTTTTGCCAATTCATCATTTAATTCTGGTAAAATGTGTTTGCGAACTTCGTGAACCAAAACTTCAAAGCGCGCATCTTTGCCAGCCAGATTTTCAGCATGATAATCTGTTGGGAATTTTACGTTCACATCAAATTTATCGCCAGCTTTGTGGCCAATAACTTGATCTTCAAATCCCGGAATAAATGCGCCAGAACCCAAAATCAAATGATGTTTTTCGGCTGCGCCACCTTCGAATGCGTCTTTGCCAATAAATCCCTTGAAATCAATAACCGCTGTGTCACCGTTTTGTGCCTTGTACTTTTCGTCTTGTTTTTCGGCTGTGCTGCGGCTTTTACGAATGTTTTCTAATGATTTTTCAACTTCGGCTTCATCAAGTTTTGTCACTTTCTTGGTGACTGTAAATTTATCCAATTCGATTTCAGGCAAAGTTGGCAAAATGTCAAATTCCAATGTGTATTCAGCATCTTTACCGATTTCCCACTTTGACAAGTCTGCCTTTGGCGAACCGGCCAAACGTAATTTTTTATCGGCAATATAGTTTTCCAAATCTTGATTCATCAACTTGTCAATCGCTTCGGACATAGCGGATGCGTTATATTTTTGACGCAATACATTTAATGGAATGTGTCCTGGGCGAAAACCAGGCATTTTTGTTTTTTTACCATATTCTGTTAAGATTTTATCGGCAGCCGCTTGAATATCATCGGCAGAAATCACGCCATTCACAGAATAATGCAAATCTTTGATTTTTTCTTTTTTAAACATAATGGATACCCTTTTTGTACGATTGCTCGGCAACTGTACACTGTTTTTTTAGAAAATTCAACATAAACTTGAATAAAAATACAAATAAAAAACCGCCAAAAATGGCGGTTTGTTGTTTTCCCAAACGAATTAACGTTTGCTGAACTGTGTTGAACGACGTGCTTTGCGAACACCATAGTGTTTACGTTCAACAACACGGCTATCGCGGGTCAAGAACCCAGCAGCCTTCAATACTTTACGTAAATCTGGTTCAGCTTTTTCCAATGCTTTGGAAATACCGTGCTTCACTGCACCAGCCTGACCAGACAAACCGCCACCCATAACCATGCAAATTGCATCGTATGCGGTTTCGCGTTTTGTGATGTTAAATGGTTGTGCAATAATCATTTGCAACACAGGACGACGGAAGTATTTAGCCATATCTGTGTCGTTTACAATGATGTTGCCCTTGCCTGGTACCAAGTAAACGCGTGCGATTGAATCTTTACGTTTGCCGGTTGCGTATGTTGCGCCTGACAATTTTGCAGATGCGGTTGTTGCCTTGGCTGCAACTGTCTTTTTCGCAGGGGCTTCTTTTTTAACAGTCTTTGTTGCTGCTGCTTTTGTTGCGGTTGCTTTCTTTGCTGTTGCCGCAGTCTTTTTTGCTTCTGCCATTATTCACCCCTTTTATTTTTACGATTCAGCGATGCAAAATCAATAACGGTTGGATTTTGCGCGGCATGTTTGTGTTCGGCACCTGCAT
>CAMHKP010000054.1 GCA_946185785.1 uncultured Alphaproteobacteria bacterium | reverse complement strand
TTTGTTTCTGTACGCCATGATTATGACAACCATGAAACAACGTATTCTGTTCCATATAATGCATCATTGGCACCACAATCTGTGAAATTGAAACTTATTCACGCAATGGGTCTTGATTACGACGAAGCTTTTGATGACAAAGACGCAGAAGATATTGAAAAAATGTCATGGTACCTTATTGCCGACGACACACCTGAATTTGGTTTAACAGCGTCCCACTTTATAAACAAGCGCGGCATAATTATGACTCATTACATTTTGGATTTTGACGGTGAAATATTATACGAAAAATCGTATCCATCAGATCAATTAAACAAAAAAAATCCAATGTTGCAATTGATACGTAAGTGTTCTAACAAAATTGTCGCCCAAGAACAATTGGCCCAAGAACACAAAATGGAAAAAATGTTCATATCTATGAACATGTTCAATCTACGTGCGCCACGCGGCAAAAAGTGACACCATATACCGCCACTGCACCTGCATTCATCAGCACGCGATGCAATTCATTAAATGTTGCACCTGTTGTCATAACATCATCAACCAACAAAATTTTCTTTCCCTTGATTTTGTCGGGATTACGTACAGTAAAAACATTGTGAACATTTTGCGCACGTTGCGCGCTTGTTTTATGTCCCATATTTTCACGATATTCACGCGAAATTGAATCCAGGTCCATACGCACACCAAACGCACGTGCAATTGGACGCGCCAATAATGTTGCCTGGTTATATCCACGCGACCACAATCGTTTATTTGCAAGTGGCACTGGCATAACAATATCTGGCGAAATATCTGTATCACGCAAAGCCCATATCATTGCACGCGACATAAAACGCGCATACTGAATACGACCACCATGTTTATACGGCAACATTGCCGCGCGTGATGCATCATCATATACACATGCACTGCGAATCAAATCCAATTCACATTTACCAGATGCACATGTTGGGCACATCATATTCGGCCCCAAATCAAAAGATGACGCAAACGGAAAACCACAATGGATACATTTTGCACCATCTATCCAATTGAACGAAGTCCAACAATCACCGCATAATTCACCATGCGTTTCAACATGTGCATTACACAACGGACAACTTGATGGATAAATGAATTCAATAAGTGATTTTAGATATTTGCGCAATATTTTCATTGGCACGTATTACCAAGACATACTTTTGTATGTTTTCTTGCTAACCGTATCACCGAACATATTGCGTTGCTGTTGTGTCAGCGTTTCAAACTGTTCATTTGAAATAATACGCAACAAGAAACCATCATCATTGCGTGATGACAAGACTGGCAAAATACGTTGTTCTGCAACACCAGTATCACGCAACACTTGTTCAATAATTGCCAATCTGCGTGCTGCTAATTTACGCGCATCTGCATTTGTTGTGACGTCTTGTGGTATTGCAACCTGAATTGCACGTTTTGGATTACTTACCACAATAGACGCATATTCGGTCAACAATGTATAATTATCACGCGACAACGCAGAATCATCATTACGGAAACGAATTTTTATTTCCAATGGGCGAATACCACCAACTTCGGATAAATCACGCGATGCGGTAAACCCTTCGATATTTGATGACATATCACTTGCGGTATCAAAACGATCGTCTATCGGGAACGTGGAAAGGTGTTTGTTTTCCGATAAAAACGTTTTACGGAACGCACGACGCAATTCAGATGGTGTCATCGATGTCATATCATTACGTGCCGATGTAATAAGTGGTGATGTAGTTTTTTCAACACTGCGCACAACAACATCTTGTGAATCCATTGGCACGACCAAGCGCGATAATTTCACCGCTGTATCTTCATTTTTTACCGTTTCTTTGACATCATTACGTGCAACAAATGTCTTAGTAATTGGTTGTGATACAATTTGTGATGGGCGTGCACTAACGCTTTCATCCGCCCTACGTTGCAATTCACGAAGTTTTGCAATTTGATTGTCAATTTCACTCATTGCTTCGCGCGTGGTTATTGGTTCTGCATTACGTGCGACCAAAGTACGTTTTGATACGGAATTATCAAGACTTTCTTCTGGTAAATCAAAGTCCGCATTTAATACAGAAAATTCAGATGGGGCCGGCATGCGCAATGGCACATCATTTGTTGCCCATAAATCAGAGCTTGGGCGATGTGGCACCAGCACATCTGCAACTGCTACAACTTTTTCACCATTTGATGTACGATTGTTTTTTACCGCAGAACGCGCAACAACCGAACGTGTTGTTGTTTTTGGTGTCGCCACACGCGCCGATTTTGCCACAGGCGCAACCGACACAGACGGTGTTGCAACAACTTCTTCACCAAACGCTGCACGTGCGGAAACCCCAGCCGACGCAACGTTTACAACCGGCAAACGAACATCCCCCCAGGCATGTGATACCACGAAAATCGCCAATATTGACGCTGAAAATCTATGCATATTCCTTTCCTTCCAATTCTATCTTAGAACAAATGACGAATCGGGGGCAAGTGGAAAATGCATCTTTTGTATTTTATTTTGTCACAGTATCAGAAATAAGTTTTACCGCATGGTTTTCCACGCATGATTTTTCTGCCATCTTTTTCAAACGTGACGGATTATCAAATAATTCGTCCAGTGTGGCGGTTAACCATTTTTGTGTAAACTTACTCTGTTCAATTGCAAACGCGCCCCCCAGACGCGCAAATGACGCTGCATTAGCTGCTTGATCTGGATTTATTCCCAGTGGCACGATAATTGCTGGTCGCCCAATTGTTTCCAGTTCAATAACCGTACTGGCACCGCCACGTGACAACACTAAATCAGCATCCACAATTGCACCTGCCATATCGTGAATAAAAGACAACACATTGGCGTGAATTTTGTGTGACGCATAAAACATCTGTAATTTTTCAACATTTTCTGGACGTGTTTGATGTGTGACAAAAATCTTTTTATTTTTCATTGCTGCAATCGCGCTTGGCACAACTTCATCCAATATTTGCGCGCCCAGCGATCCACCCGTCACCAACAAATGCGATTTATTCGGTAATTTTGCACCTGCATTTTCAATAAAATCACGACGTACCGGCAATCCAGTATAAACGACACGTGCCGATGATTTTTTCGGCATACCGTCAACAGTTGGAAAACTGGTCATCAACGTTTTAACCCAGCGCATAGTAAATTTATTTGCGCGACCAATCGCTGCATTCTGTTCGTGTAAAAATGTTGGAATTCGCCATACATGTGCCGCAAACACCGCCGGCACAGATGCATATCCACCAAACGCAACAACACGTGCTGGGCGGAAAATTGCAAATCGTAATGTTAATGCTATTGCAGACATACCGATTTTGAATAACGCATACATTTGCTGGAAACGGCTTTTTGCACCAACGCCCGAAGCCCAGATATGAATCATTTTAGATTTTTTTGGTTTGCCATCGCGCACCATTTGTTTTACACGACCATCGCATGATATTGTTATTTTATGACCACGTGATGCTAATTCTTCGGCAACTGCTAATGCAGGATACACATGACCACCTGTTCCACCTGTTGCAATAAGTATTTTCATAACATCCCCCAATATTTATTTCCATTTATCTTCGCGTATAAGCGCCAATATCATTCCAAACAACAAACAGTATGATACAAACGAACTGCCACCATGCGAAATGAACGGCAACGTCATACCCTTGGCTGGCATTAAACGCAATGTTGATGCCAGATTTATACACACCTGAATTCCAAACATTGCTGCCGCACCACTGACCGCAGTTGACACAAAATCATCACGCACACAACGCGATTGTTTTATTAAACGAATGACAACCAACGCCAACAATACAATCAATCCACACGATACTATTGCGCCAAAATTTTCACATATAACAGACAGCACAAAATCACTTTCTGCCATCGGCAAATATTCAACAATATCCGCCTTATCCCCGGCACCGAACAAACCGCCATTACGTATTGCGCGCAATGCGATACCAATTTGACTTGTTGGATCAACTGCACCAAACAACGCCAATGTACGCGCACGCACGTGTGGCAAAACGGCAATACCCAACGCCACTAAACCAGCACCCAATCCACCGAATATACCAACCCACCGCATTGGCAATCCTGCTAAAAACAGCATCACACAAAATGTTGCCAAATACAGCGCCATTGTTCCAAAATCAGGATGGCGGAATTGAATTATCAACATAATTGCGAATGGCACCAAATACCATAACCACGACCAATTTTTAATCTGCATAGCGGTACGTTTTAAATTAAATAAATCATCGCCATAAACCGCGCGCATCTTTGAAATGAACCAAGCTGTCACAATTACAAACCCAGGCTTCATCAAATCAGAAGGCATTATTAACGGCAATCCCGGAATAACAAACCAACGTCGTGAATGATTTATTACATGCGGATTCACAACGGTCCCCAACAACAACAGAAAACAAAGTCGAAGACCCCCGTCCTCGACAATTTCGGTACAAAC
>CAMHKP010000053.1 GCA_946185785.1 uncultured Alphaproteobacteria bacterium | reverse complement strand
CAATTATTCCAATGGTGGGAAACATTCGTCTGCACTACAGCACATAAAACCATCATCGGTATATGTGTATTCTTCGCCAGGGCAACACCCAAGACTGTTTGGCGCAGCACCACCTTCGCACACAGGTGCATCTTCTACTTCATTGTCCATTACAATGGCATCCGTATCGTATTTTTCGTCTGCAACAAACATCTTTTCGTTTTGCGAAACATTATATCCAGGTTTACGTGCTATTACTTCTTCTTCACTTGGAATTTTAACTGGCTCTGGCACATATTTAGTAGATGGCATTGTCACAGGTTCCACATCTATGAACGGTGATACACTAACCGGTTCTTCTGCCATAACGACTAGTTCTGGTTCCACCGCAACAGGCTCTGGCTCCGCCACAATTGGTTCTGTTCCCGTATCAACACTTGACACTTCGACTTCTTCTACTATTGCGACAGGTTCTGGTTCCACAGAAACAGATTCTGGTTCAACAACAGGTGCGGCAACCGGTTCCGGTTCAGCTATAATTTTTGGTTCTTCGACAACTGTTTTCTTGGCTATATCTGGTGTCACAATAAATGGACTTGGTTCAACTTTTTTAATTGTTGGTTCAGCCAATTTTGGTTGTTCTTTCGCTGGTTGTTCAGCAGTAATTGTCTTGGACAAGTCTGGAATATTTTCGTTTGTTGACTTTTGATATATCCACAATGTACCGATTGACAGCAATATCAACAAAATCAACAACAAATAATACATCAACGTTGGTTTTTGTTGTTTCTGTTCAGCAACCACATTTGTCCCACTAATTGGCGACACAGGACGTACAGCCGCAATTGGTGCAACTGGCGCGGCCGGTGCAATTGGTTCTGCAACTGGCGCGACTGGTTCAACAGGCTCTGGTTCAAAAATTTCTGGGGCTGGTGCCACAGGTTCTTCTTGAACAGGTTGTTCCACAGGTTCAATTCCTGGCACAGATGTCAAACTGTCCAACATTGGTGCAGAATCTTGTTCAACATTAACACTTGGTTTTGATTCTTGCACAGGTGGCGTAAATGCCAACGGGGCAGGCGCAATTGCATCATCATCAACGATTGTGTCATTTGTTGACGCGCTTGTTTCATTTCCACCAAAATCAATTGGCTTAAAGGCCATTTCATCATCAAGATTTTCTGGATCCTTGTCAAACAATGGTTTTACTTCATTATCATCCATTTCTTCCGCCTTTGGTTCTGGGAAAACTTCTTCGTCTTCTTCGTATGATTCAACAACAGGTTCCACAGGTTTCGCAACCACATGTTGTGATTTACTGCGTACCGGTGCAGATACTTTTGTATCTGCGACATGTGGCACATCGCGCGCCAAAATTGCGCGTGCGATTTCAGCATCTTCTTCGGCTGCACTTAAACGACGTTGCGCACTGGTCAAACGCTTCTTTGCGCGCGACAATTTTTCGTTTGCCGTATCTATTTGTGCTTCGGCTTTTAATATCTTGGCTGCAGAAGCCTTGGTTGGTTCACGTCCAATACCACGACGATGTTCTGCAACACGTGAACGCAGTTCTTTTATCTTAGCGCGCAAATCGGAAATAGCATCGCTTGTGCGTTCAATTGTTTCGCGCGATTTGTTTATTGTATCTTCGGCTGCATTTAATCTTTCACGTGCCGCACGACGTACAGACATAGCACGAAAACGTACCAAATTATTCAATGCACCCGACAAATCATCCCCAGATTCGTACACAGAAATCAGTTCTGAATAAACATCCAGACCACCATATTCAATATCAAGTTTTTGGTATTTATTATCACGCTTTGGACGAACAGTTTCCAAATCCACGTTGTAGTCATTAGACAAAACATCGTCCCATTTACGACCATCAAACGAATCGATTACCAATAACACATTTGGTTTGTCTGCGTTTATTGCTTCGTCCAACACAAACACAAGATTTTGCGATTCGTCATAATACGCACGAATCGTGTTTCCTGCGATATCGTAATTTTTTGGTGTTAATAAACTCTCTCTCGTGCGTGGCATTTTGCATCCCATATGTTTTTATTGTTTCTTTTTTGGTGGTGTGAACTGATACGCCAATCTGCAATGTTCATAGCAATATGGTTTCCCAGTAAACACCGTTTTTCCACAGAAATGAAAGTTTTCAGAATCTGGATCGCCAATTGGCCAACGGCATTGATTTGGTTTCAAATTCGCCATTTCCAACGAATGCTGAATAATACGCTGATGCATTGCCAAATTTTTAGCCGATGTTTTTGACGAAGATTTTGGTTCCTTGGCCTCTGTCTTTTTTGGTGCTGGCGCAGTTTTCTTTGATTTACTTGCCGACACATCTGCTTTTTTAACCGCAGTCTTTTTTGTCGCAACGGCCTTCTTGGCAGGTGCTTTTGCCGCCACCTTTTTGGCTGGTGCCTTGGCAACTGGTTTCGCTTTTGCTGAACTTGTTGATTTCTTAGCCTTTGCAGTTTCTGGTTTAGCGGTCTTAGTCGCACCAGCCTTGGCATTCCAACCCAAACGATTTAACTTGCCAACAACTGCATTTTTAGACAGTCCCAAACGCTTGCCAATTTCAGAGGTCGACAAACCTTTACCCATAAGGGCTTTTAATTTTTTTAACGTTGAATTATCCCAACCTTTACTCATCGTAAAATCCTTGCTATCATTTATTATGATATAAGTGTATCATAGTTCCGATTCGAAAGGCAAGGGAGAAAAATATGTTTTTTTATTTATTTTGGGCTTTTTTATTTGTGGCTGCTGCACTGTGTTCATGGCTGATATCAACCGTGGATTTCCGCCGTCGCATTATTCCAGACGCATACCTTTTGCCACTGTTTTTGATTGGTTTGTTGGTGGTGACATTTTTCCCACATTGGATTTGCAGCATTCAAAACGCTGTCATGGGCGCGACACTGGGGTATATTTTAAGTGCAGCCATCGGTTTCATCTTTGATTGGATTGGGCACAAAAAGAACCCAAATTCCCAGATTCCAATTGGCATGGGTGACATAAAATTACTGGCCACGGGCGGTTTATGGTTGGGCACAAACGGTCTGGCAATTGCATTGGTTGTATCATGCATACTTGGTGGTATATGGGGCGCACGCAAAAAACAGCATTTTATTCCATTTGCGCCATTCTTTATAACTGGTGCAATTTTGGCTTTAATCATACTGGCTTTTTTGGTATAATATAGAGTAATAAGAAACGGAAGAAGAGAATGAAAAAACACATATTTCTTGCTATTTTGGCGTCTGGCGCAGCGTCGACAATGTCGTTGCATGCCGCAACGAACTCTATTGTCAACGGCACAAATGTTCGTCCGGTATCACAATATGGCCTTATCCAGAACGTACAAAATTATTCATCTAATCCATTTTGGACCAAGAACAGCCCGTATAATCAAAAGTTTCCACAACCGGTATACGTTGGCGGTCCAGAATTAACATCCAGCGATTGTCAATCTACCGTTATGGCGTTTATTTCGTCATATTGTTCATCAAACAACAATTGTGTTGGCATGGCGATATCGGATGTTCGTCCAATTATAATGCTGCAATTGGCACGTATGCCTGGGCATAATTATGCGACATCGTGTGCCGGATTTATCGACAGCGAATTTGATTCATATATTGAAAATTATTCTATTGCGATACCAAATGGAACGACCACATTTCCATCGGCAACGGTTGCAAATCCAACATATAATGCGCCCGAATTCAAATTGGAAAATCCATACGAACGCAAAGATGGTACTTGGAACGGTGAAGAATGGCAGAAAGAAAAGAAAGAACGTATCCAAGAATTAAAAGACTTGCAGGCTGTAAATGGTGTGGGCAGTGAAAAGATTGTAAAGGCTGAATTTCCAACAACATTTGCCGATTTGTCTTTTACAGAACGTATCAATGTAAAAGAAGAAGGTTACGCACCGTTCAAAGATTTATCGCCATACAAATCATTTTCCCTTGAAAGCGAAGAAAAATATAGAAATCGTTTAATACAACTTAACAAGGATTTATATTGTGCAAGACACCCGTTGGCATCTGAGTGCACATCTTCGGCGTCTAATAATAACACAAATACCGATAATTCTAATAATTCCAACACAAATACCGATAATTCTAATAATTCCAACACAAATGGTGATGGTAACTCTAGTGGTGGGACAGAAACCGACAACGTTATACATTTGGTTCTTGGTGACGTTAAAAAATGAGCTTGATTCATAGATGTTTTCTTTGTTTCTTTACGCTTATTGTTATAAGCACTGGCGGCGCATTTGCTGATATCAAATGTCTTGATAAGATAGGCAAAGACGAAAAAACATTCTTGAAACCATTCAAGGATCTTATCACAGACAAATCAATCCTTACCAATGGCCCGGAACTTCAAGATTTTATAAACAGTAACAAATCCAAATTTTACGGGTTGATTGCAGGGAATGTTTTGACACATTGTATGCTTCCACCCAATTATTCAGATTTTAACAAGGTTGCTGAT
>CAMHKP010000052.1 GCA_946185785.1 uncultured Alphaproteobacteria bacterium | reverse complement strand
GTAACATAGATAAATCTTGTGATAATTTTGCCTGTCTTTTTGGAGAGATGCTTGATTTCATATGTTGCAAATTGCGTTCAATCAACTTAACAATCTCGCTAAACGCAACTTTTATAGTCTCTTCAATATCAACACGTGGTTTTCGCATGTGAACCCTTTTTCTTTGCAATTTTATCATATTTTTTGTTTTTTGTCATATTTTTATGTCGTTTCTTGATTTATGGCAATTTTATTCTATAATTGGCGTGTTTTAATAATGGGGCGAATAATGGCAAAGAAATATTTGATTACATCGGCATTACCATACGTTAACGGTGAATTACACCTGGGACACCTTGTTGGATGCTGGTTGCCGTCTGATGTATATGCACGTTTTTGTCGTGCACGCGGGCGTGATGTATTATATATTTGCGGTGCCGATGAACACGGAACCCCTGCTGTGGTTGGTGCAGCCCGCGAAGGATTACCAGTCATAGAATACAATAATAAATATTATGAAAAACACTTGCGTGCTGTTCGCGATTTTAAATTGTCATTTGATTTGTATGGACGCACACACACAGAATTACAGGAAAAATTAATTCATGATTTATTTTCGCGCCTTGATAAGCAAGGCTTAATTGAAGAACGCGAAACAATTCAACCATATAGTGTTGATGACGGCATGTTTCTTGCAGACAGACAGCTTATTGGAACATGTCCAAAATGTGGTTTTGATGCCGCACGTGGCGACCAATGTGACAATTGCAGCGCTACATATGAAGCAACAGAACTATTAAACCCACGTTCGACAATTTCTGGTTCGACAAACATTGAAATGCGCCCAACCAAAAACTTGTTTTTCTTGGCATCTAAATTACAAAACGAATGGCGCGAATGGTTATCTGGACACGCACCAAAATGGTCAAAGACCGCATCTGCAATTGCACGCGGATGGGCGGCCGATGAATTGCGCGACACGTCTATTACACGTGATTTACCATGGGGAATTTCTGTAAACAAGCATGGATATGAAAGCAAGGTTTTCTATGTTTGGTTTGATGCGCCATGGGGATATGTTTCTATATCTCAGGCTGCGAACAAAGATTGGGAATCTTGGTGGAAAGACAAAGATACATACTATGCACAATTTATGGGCAAAGATAATGTGAAGTTTCACGCGGTATTTTTCCCAGAACAACAATTGGCTATGCATGACAACTGGAAAACAGTTGATATGTTAAAGTCTATGAACTTCTTGAATTTCGAAGGTGGAAAATTCTCTAAATCTGCCAATCGTGGTGTTTTCTTGGAAGATGCAATTTCAATCGCCCCAAGCGATGCATGGCGATATGCGTTAATGGCATCTGCACCAGAAACAGATGACAACGATTTTACATTTGCGCGTTTTGCCGATGTTGTGAATAAAGACCTTAACGGTATGTTGGGGAACTTTGTTTCGCGCGTTTGTAAATTAACCGCGAAAAACTTTGGGGACACAGTCCCAGCGGCAACTAAAATTGATTCAGATTTAGAAAAAGAATTAAAAGAAAAAATCACAGAATTGACAGATGCGTTGGACGCTTGTGAATTTCGCGCAGCAATTGTTGCGCTACGTTCGCTTTACGCAATCGGCAACGAATATATGACTGTAAAAGAACCGTGGACGTTGGTTAAAAACGGTGATATGGAAACTGCAGGCGCTGTGCTGAATACATGCTTTCAATTGATTGATTTATATGCGCGCGTATCTGCACCATTTATACCGGATGCTGCTGACAAGATGCAAAATATATTCGCAGGCAAACACGATTTATCGTGGCCAGAACATTTTGAATCGCGTATTGCAGATGGTGAAGAATTTACAGTTCCAGAAAATCTGTTCAATCGCATTGATGACGAAACGGTTGCGGCACTTGCCGACAAATATGCACCAAAAAACGAAACTAAAATTGTTCCAATTGTCGCAAAAATCGTTGATGTAAAAAATCACGAAAGTCGCGATAACTTGCACATACTGACCGTCTATGATGGTTCACAAAATTTACAAATTGTATGTGGTGCGCCAAATGTGCGTGTTGGCATGATTGGTGTTTTAGCACCAGTTGGCTGTATATTGCCCGGACAAAAGAAACCAATTGGACAACGTACCGTTGCAGGCGTGGAAAGTTATGGCATGATGTGCAGTGGTGCAGAACTTGGTATCAACAATAACGGTGACGAAATTGTTGAGTTAGATAAAGATGCTAAAATTGGCGAAAAATATAAGGATTAAAAATGTTTCATTCTTTATTAAATTTATACAGAAACACCAACAAAATTAAAATGATTGAAATGTTGGCACAAACACACAATGTTCCACTGACAAATATGGAACAAATATATATGCAAACAACAGACGCAATTGAAAAAATTAAAAATCCAACAAAAACACGATAAATGCGTCTTGTTTTAGCATCTTGTTGCGCGCCATGCAGCGCAGGCGCAATAAAACAATTGGCAGATGGAAACATTGCCGATGTTGATGATTTTATTGTTCTGTTTTATAACCCAAACATTTTTCCAAACGACGAATATATGAAACGTATGAACGAACAAATTCGCTATTGCGAAGAATTGGGCGCAAAATATGCCGTTGGTGATTGGAATCACGAAGCATGGAAACAAGCGGTTAAGGGGTTGGAATCAGAGCCCGAACGCGGTCGCCGTTGCGATGTTTGTTTTGCCTATCGATTTGCCTATGCGCGCGATTTTGCAATTAAAAATGGATATGATGCGGTTGCATCTGTATTCGGGGTATCAAAACACAAAGACCAATCGCAAGTAGATGCGGCGGCACAACGCACATTGGGCGAAATTAAATACATTCCAATCCGTTGGGACGAAAATCTGCGCCAGTCCATTGGTCGTGCATCAAACTTTTATCGGCAAAATTATTGCGGTTGCGAATTTAGTTTTCGAAAAAACACAAAAAATGCCCCTGAAATTGTTTTGGTTGCGAAATAGGTATATCCAAACTATAATTTACATATAAAGACCAAGAGGTTAATCTATGTCGTCTATATTTGTTTTTCCAGGTCAGGGTGCCCAAGCCGTTGGTATGGGTCGCGATTTGTATGAAACGAACGCGGCAGCACGCGCGGTATTTGACGAAGTTGATGATGCATTAAATCAAAAACTGTCGAATATTATTTTTAATGGCCCAATGGAAGAATTAACATTAACTGCAAATGTTCAGCCTGCAATTATGGCAACATCTATTGCTATGTTGCGCGCATCGGGCGCGGTTGTGCCAGAATATGTCGCGGGTCATTCACTGGGTGAATATACCGCACTGTGTGCGGCTGGCGCAATTAGTTTACGTGATGCAGCGCGCCTGCTTCGTGCGCGTGGGGACGCCATGCAACGCGCGGTGCCGGTTGGCATGGGATTAACAGCGGTTATATTGGGTTTAGATATTGATATTGTTCGTGATATCTGTGCCAAGACCGATTGCGATGTTGCAAATGATAATTGCCCAGGCCAGGTTGTGATTTCTGGGGCAAAAGAAATTGTTGAAAAAACAATGGAAGAATTAAAGGCCGCCGGTGCAAAACGTGCAATGCCGTTGGCATTATCGGTGCCGGTTCATTGTCGTATGCAGGCACCAGCAGCAGATGCTATGCGTGCGGCACTGGACACTATTGAAATCCGTATGCCAAAATCTGTATTTATTTCAAACAAAACTGCAGATGCCATGACAAAACCAGAAGAGATAAAAGAAGAACTGATTTATCAAATGACACATGGTGTTCATTGGCGTGAATCTGTTTTGAAAATGCATGAACTTGGCATTCAAGACATGATTGAAATTGGACCGGGTAATGTATTAACTGGGCTGGCGGGACGCATATGTCCAGAAATAAACGCAAAGAAATTGGAGATATAACTATGTTTGATTTAAAAGGTAAAGTTGCTTTAATTACTGGCGCAACTGGTGGAATTGGTGGCGCAATCGCACACAAAATGAAAGAAGCGGGTGCAACCGTTGTTGTGTCTGGCCGTAATGTTGCAAAATTAAACAGCGAATTTGATGATTCATATATCAAAATTCCATGTGATTTAGCGGCCGATGGTGGTGCAGTTGAACTGATGATGAACACGATTGATGCAGCTGGCAAAATCGACATTTTGGTGAACAATGCCGGTATTACCAAAGATACATTGTTGATGCGTATGACCGATGAACAGTTTGACGATGTGTTAAACACAAACCTTAAATCATGTTTTAAATTGTGTCGTGCTGCCATTATGCCAATGATGAAAAATCGCTATGGTCGTATTATCAATATGGCGTCCATTATCGGTGTTATTGGTGGCGCAGGTCAGGCAAATTATGCGGCATCCAAGGGTGGTATGATTGCAATGACAAAATCTATTGCAGCCGAAGTTGCATCTCGCAACATTACTGCAAACTGTATTGCCCCAGGGTTCATCAAAACCCCAATGACCGATGGTCTGCCAGATGAATTAAAAGAAACATATTTGAAACAAATACCGGCTGGTCGCTTTGGCGAACCAGAAGATATTGCAAA
>CAMHKP010000051.1 GCA_946185785.1 uncultured Alphaproteobacteria bacterium | reverse complement strand
TTGGTGCGGGCGAAGGGAATCGAACCCTCGTCTTCAGCTTGGGAAGCTGACGTGCTGCCATTATACCACGCCCGCGAAACGAAATGATTTTAACATTATATTGTTTTAAAAGTCCAGAACAAACTATTTGCTGTATCCGCGTACGTTGGCATGGGTTCTACTTGTGCGTGCCTGATCAATTCTTCTGCATTTTTGATATAATTCTTCGGGCGTGCGACTTTTAACAATTTCACGTTCTTTGTGTTTGTTGGAATTGCGTGGTTTGCGATGTTTCTTGATTGGCACTTCGTCACAAGTTGTTTTTTCTGGTTCCGCACATCCCTTGTCTGAATTGCATATTTTGTGCATTGGCTGCAGATTTTCAATATCGTCCGTTCCGCCTTTTGACCGTGGTGTGATATGATCAACAGTAAATTCTTCTTGGGTGGTTATCGGTTTTTTGCAATATGGACATTCTGGATACACATGGTTGTCAATAGCAATACGATACAATATGCGGAATTTATATATATTGTATCTGGCCATATTGCGCATTTCACGTAATTGTTCTGTTTGTTTTGGTGTTAATGTTGTCCAACAAGAGCTTCCAATAAACTCAATCAGGTCTTTCATACCGCGGTTATTCATGATTATTCGTCTTGGTTTATTTAGTTATAACAGGAATTTGTAATTTTTGTTTTGGGAAAATAAGGTCTGGGTTTTCAATATGATTACGATCGGCAATCATGCTGAATAAAACACCACGACGCATAAAGTTGCGTGCAATAATCCACAAACAATCGCCACGACGTACAGTATAGAAAGTATCGTCATCACCGGTCATTTCTGGCATTGTAAATGTATGTTCAATGTTTGCAATTGTGCGTCCATCGCCATCGTGCATGCGAACACCAATTGTGTATTCACGGCCAGATTCAAGTTTGCCAAGATCTGCGCCTAGGCCATAATGACGATAGTTTGATACATGTGCATAACCCATATATTTACCGTCCAACCACAATGATACACGCAAACGTGGCATTGCATCACCCGTCACAATAACGCGACCATTTTCCAAATAATCTATTTTTGAAACAGTTAAATCATCGCCATATACCATAGATGGTGCTTGTAAAACAGTGCTGCCTTTTGGTGTCATCAAAAGAGATACAGAATTTTCATATCCGCGTTCAGAAATATACAAGAATACTTTGTTGCTTGATTTCATATTTGTGTCTGCACCAATCAACGACAATGTGTAATTACCTGGTGCCAATGGTTTTTTTGGCGCATAAACAAATTCGCCATCGGCGTTGGTACGTTCGGTGGCGACAATTTTTCCGTTGATTAGTATGGAAACATTTTTATTTTTTGCCCATCGACCTGCGACAACAATATTGCCATCATGTTCAATTCTTACAATATCAAATGCAGGTGCATCTTTTTCAGTAATGACTTGTGTCACTGTATCTTGGACAACTGGAACAATAACAACACGTTGTGGCGCACTGGTACGAATAAACAGCACCCATATCAAAATAAACAACAATAAAAGAATGCATACGATTGGGAACCAATATGAACGCAATACAGATTTACGATTGTTTTGTTCTTTGGCTGGTTTTGGTGCCGGCTTTGGTTCGATTTCTTTCTTTGATGGACGCGCAAATATGTTCAGTTTCTTTAAGAAACGACGGGCATACAAACGACGGTTTTCAAGCCAATCATTTTGTTGTGCGATTGCATCATCTATCATATTATCGGTGGAACGTTTTGTTTTTCCAATTTCATTTTTACTAGACATGGACAACTCCTGATACTAAGACATTGGACAAAATACTATAAAATATTGTTCTTTGTCAACATGTTTTGTGATATAATTGTATGAAAAATGGGGGAAATAATGAAAAGAATAGGGGTTTTAACAACTGGTGGCGATTGCAGTGGTTTGAATACGGCCATTTGGCGCATTATGCAGGGCGCAAAACTGCGCGGATGGCGTGTTCTGGGAATTATCGATGGTACAGATGGTTTAACGTCAAATCCGGTACGGTACATTGAATTAACAGATGATGTTTTACCGGTGGAAAATACGCGCCTGTCGGGCAGTATTCTGCACAATGGACATGCGGGCGCACTGAATTTTGAAACAGCTGCGGCCAAGGGCACATTAAAGGCGTTTAATAAAAAACTTTATAACGCGATACGCGAATTAAAACTGGACGCGCTTATCTTGATTGGGGGCAATGGTTCTTTTTCATTGGCGTGGGCAAATCGTGAAACTTATCGTGATGTGCAATTTATATGCATTCCAAAGACGATAGATATGGATATACCATTGACTGACCGAACAATTGGTTTTGATACTGCGGTTGAACAATTAACGCGTTTTTGTGACCAGTTAATGCTGACCGCGCGCAGCCATCATCGTTGGTTTGTGGTGCAATCGATGGGACGCGATTGTGGTGCATTGGCATTAAATGCCGGTATTGCATCGGGCGCATCGGCAATTTTGATACCAGAAATAAAATTCAATGTTGATAAGTTGGTTAAGCGTATTAAAAACGCATCAACCGATTACGGTATTATTGTGGTAAGCGAAGGAATTACATTGCGTGGTCATTCGGGCAAACCAGCCGATATGATTTCGCGCGCGTTAACGCGGGCAGACATTCCAAATCGTACCGCATTTCCCGAACACACACAACGTTCGGGCGACACAACCGCCACAGACAGAATTCTGGCGACATCCATGGCTGATGCGGCATTAAATGCAATTGAAAACAATGAAACATATGTAATGACGGCATTAGAAAATGGTCGGGTAAAGACGGTTTCATTAGCAGAATTTTGTACAGCAGGTGAACAGGTGACCGATCCAAATATACCATCGTTAGTGACATCAAACGCATATGTGTCGATGGATGATCCGTTATTAGAAATTGCACACGATATGGGAATATATATTGGTGAAATAAAATAATAAAAAACCGCCCGTTTGGGCGGTTTTTTATTTGTTTATGCAATTATTTCTTTTCAGAAAAGTCTGCATCCGTTGCACCATCGTCCTTTTTGTCTTCTGGTGCATTTTGTGTGTTTTGCGCTTCTTGTTGCGCTTTATAAACCGCTTCGCCCAATTTCATGGCTTTTTCGGTCAACGCATCTGTCTTTTCTTTCAAAGATTCAGCAGTTGCATCCGATTTTGCCAATTCATCGCTTAATGCCTTTTTCGCATCTTCGATTGCCGTTTTGTCGGCTTCACTGATTTTGTCGCCATGTTCTTTCAATGATTTTTCGATGCTGAATACGGCGGCTTCGGCATTGTTGCGGGCTTCGGCCAATGCGCGTTTCTTTTTATCAGCATCAGCATTTGCCGCGGCTTCATCAACCATACGTTTGATTTCGTCTTCGGACAGACCACCATCTGATTTAATTGAAATCGCTTGTTCTTTGCCAGTGCCTTTATCCTTGGCCGACACATGTACAATGCCGTTCGCGTCAATATCAAACGACACTTCGATTTGTGGCATACCACGTGGTGCCGGTGCGATACCTTCCAAATTAAATTGACCCAACAATTTGTTGTCCGCGGCCATATCGCGTTCGCCTTGGAATACGCGAATTGTCACGGCCGATTGGTTGTCTTCAGCGGTCGAAAACACTTGTGATTTTTTGGTTGGAATTGTTGTGTTGCGGTCAATAAGACGTGTGAACACACCACCCAATGTTTCAATACCCAATGACAATGGGGTCACATCCAGCAACAAGACATCTTTGACATCGCCTTTTAATACACCACCTTGAATTGCGGCACCCAAAGCAACCACTTCATCTGGGTTAACACCCTTGTGCGGTTCACGACCAAAGAATTCTTTGACTGTTTCAACAACCTTTGGCATACGTGTTTGACCACCGACCAAGATAACTTCGCTAATTTGGCTTTTATCAATGCCGGCGTCACTTAATGCTTTGCGACATGGTTCAATTGTTTTTTGAATCAAATCGTCAACCAATGATTCCAATTTAGCACGTGTCAGTGTTGTGTTGAAATGTTTTGGACCAGTCGCATCTGCCGTCAAATATGGCAAGTTGATGTCGGTTGATGTTTTAGACGATAATTCAATCTTGGCCTTTTCAGCGGCTTCTTTCAAACGCTGTAATGCCAATTTGTCGCCAGACAAATCGATACCACTTTGACCCTTGAATTCATCAATCAAATATTTCAATACACGCGCATCAAAGTCAGAACCACCCAATGCCGTATCACCATTTGTTGATTTAACTTCAAACACGCCATCAACGATTTCCAAAATAGAAACATCGAATGTACCACCACCAAGGTCATATACAGCAATAATACCGTCTTTGTTTTTATCCAAACCATAGGCCAATGCAGCCGCAGTTGGTTCGTTCACAATACGTAAAACATTCAAACCAGCAATACGACCAGCGTCTTTGGTCGCCTGACGTTGTGAATCGTTGAAGTATGCAGGAACGGTAATAACTGCATCGGTAATTGTTTCACCAAGATAATTTTCTGCATCTTTCTTTAATTTAGACAAAATCATCGCAGAAATCTGGGATGGGGCATATTTTTTACCTTCGATTTCAACCCATGCATCGCCATTATCACCAGCAACAATTTTATATGGAACACGCGCTGCGATTTCGCGTACAGCGTCACTGTCGAAACGC
>CAMHKP010000050.1 GCA_946185785.1 uncultured Alphaproteobacteria bacterium | reverse complement strand
AAAATGGGGGAAACAATGGCAGAAGTAACAGCTAAATTAATTCAGGAACTGCGTGAAAAAACATCCGCAGGTATGATGGATTGCAAAAAAGCATTGATTGAAAACAATGGCGATATCGAAGCAGCTGCGGACTGGTTGCGTCAAAAAGGTATTGTCAAAGCAGCATCCAAGGCAAGTCGTGTTGCAGCATCGGGCTTGGTCACCGTTGTAAAATGCGACAATATGGGTTGTGTTGTTGAAGTCAATGCAGAAACAGACTTTGTTGCGAAAAACGACAAATTCCAAAAATTGGTTGCGGATGTCGCATCCAAGGCTATGGAATTGGCGGGCGATTTTGATGCAACATTGGCTGCAGTTAAAGATGATATCGCAGCAACAATTTCAACAATTGGTGAAAATATGAATTTGCGTCGTATTGCAAAAGTCAATGGCGAACATGTTTATTCATATATTCACAATGCGTTGGTCCCAGGTATGGGTCAAATCGGTGTTGCAGTTGCAATCAACGGTGGAAACGAACACATTGATGAAATCGGTCCAAAAATTGCTATGCACATCGCAGCAAACAAACCTGAATTTATGACAATTGCCGATGTTGATCCAAAGGCTGTGGAACGCGAAAAGAAAGTGTTCATTGAATCTGGTGCAACAAATGGCAAACCAGAAGCCGTTGTTGAAAAGATGGTTGCTGGTCGTATCAATAAATGGTATGCAGAATCTGTTTTAGAAGAACAACCATTTGTTATGGATCCATCTAAGACAGTGAAACAGGTTATTGACGAAGCCGGTGGTAAATTGGCCGGGTTCGCATATTTCGTTTTGGGCGAAGGTATCGAAAAACGTGAAGATAACTTGGCTGACGAAGTTGCGAAAATGTTGCAATAATCGCCAATACGGCAATTAAAATAAAATCCGGCGATACCGCCGGATTTTTAATGAGGCTAATAATGAAAAAACATAAAATTCAACATATTATTAAAAAGCAGGGTGGTAATGCCCAGGTCGTCTTTCGTGATGGCAAGACGGTGTTTTGGCCACGTGAATATTTGCGCGATATAGCCCCAGGGACCAAGGTGTTTGAATACAAAAATAAAAATAACAAGACGGTTGCATTCACTTGGAACAGCCAAGTGCGTTATGTCGTACCAGAACCGCCACACTTTGATGATGCATTAGAATTCGTTGAAAATTTGAAGTGGTTTGATCGTATTGTGTTTAATAATGTTTTGTCGTATGCAGTCGGCGGGGAAATAATGGCGGCATCTGGGTCAAATACAATTCGTTTGGCGCATAATATGATGCTGCTTAAAATTAAAACAGATCGGTATAAAACACGATAGAATTGTTGAATGAAATCTAAAACCATGCTATGATTTGATTAAAAGGAAATCAGATGCAAAACGAATTACTTCACGAATTAGAACAACGTGGTTTTATAAACCAGACATCAAATATGGACGGATTAAATGAGGCTTTGAATAATAGGCCGATTTGTGCATATTTGGGTTCAGATCCAACGGCTGATTCATTACACGTTGGGCATTTAGTGCCGGTTATGATGATGCGCTGGTTGCAAAAATATGGTCATAAGCCAGTTATGTTGGTCGGTGGCGCAACGGGGCGTATTGGTGATCCGTCTGGGCGTGATACAGGTCGTCCAATGATGACAGAAAAGGTGCTGGCAAAAAATATTGCTGGCCTTAAAAAGTCTTATTCTAAATTTTTGAAGTTTGGCAAAGGTAAATCCGATGCGGTTATCGTTGATAACTATGATTGGATGAAAGATTACAGTCATCTTGATTTCTTGGCGCAGTTTGGAACCGACTTTACTGTGCCACGTATGTTGTCTATGGAAAGTGTAAAACGTCGTTTGGATAATGGTATGACATTTTTGGAATTCAATTATATGACATTCCAAGCGGTTGATTTCTTGACGCTTTACAAAAAATATGGATGTATATTGCAATTGTGTGGTGCAGACCAATGGGGCAATGCAATTATGGGTATTGAACTTATCCGTAAAAAGTTGGGCAAAGAAGCGTTTGTTTTATCAACAGCACTTATTACCGATGCAAATGGAAATAAAATTGGTAAATCGGCTGGTAATGCGGTTTGGGTAAATGAAGACAAATTGTCCCCGTATGACTATTATCAATATTTTCGCAATACACCAGATGATTTGGTTGAAAAATTCTTGAAGATATTTACGGAAATTCCATTAAAAGAGATTGCGGAATTGTCCAAGAAGCGGGGTGCCGAATTAAATGATGTGAAAAAGCGTTTGGCATTTGCGGCAACGGAAATTGCGCATGGAACAGATGCAGCAATCGCAGCAGAAAGTGCGGCGGCGGCATTGTTTGGTAGTGGTGGCGATATGTCAAATATGCCAACGGTGGAAATAAAAATGAAATCGCCAATGGGAATTGTTGATTTTCTGTGCGCATCTGGTTTGTTTACATCTAAATCCGAAGCGCGTCGTAATGTAGAACAGGGTGGAATTCAAATTGATGGAATCAAGGTCACAGATCCAAAAACAATGATTGCCCCAAGCGATGAAATTATGGTGCAGAAAGGTAAAAAAGTTTTCTTGCGCGTGATTTGTAAATAATGAAACGGATAATCGCTTTCTTGGTCGTGATGTTTGTATGCGTGCCGGTCACGTATGCGGCAAATGATTTGGAAAAGATTCAAAGCCAAATTGCCCAAACAGAAAAACGCAGTCAGGAATTGTCGGTCAAGGTGGCATCCAGTGAACGCGATATTGCAACAACAAAAAAACAACTGGTGAAAGCGGCCGATCAGGTTAGTTCGTTGGAATCACGTCGCGCAGATATATCAAAAAAAATAGCCGAACTTGATTCCCGTATCGATTCAATATCGCGCGAAATTGAAAAAAATCGTGGACGCATTTCTGATGCAGCGGCATCTATTTTATTTGTTGCATCAAACCCCAGTTTTGATTCTAAAAGTATGCACGATTATGTTTTGACTTCGTCTGTGTTGACTGGGGCTGCAGATATGTTCGCAGATGAAATTGCGCGTGCGGATAAGCAAATGGCTGAATTGGAACGCGTGCGCAATGAACGTGCGATTGAAAAAGAAAAATTGGATCGTACGGCAAAAAAATATACATCACAACGCAATGAATTGGACAAGTTGTTGCGTACCCGTTCGGCACAAAACGAAAAACTAAAAAGTGAACAGGCGGGCTTACAAAAAAAATTGCGTGAATTATCTGCGCGTGCAAAAAGCATTTCCGAATTGTCTGCTGGGGTTGGGTCGTCAGAGATGTCGGCAGATGCGCGTTTTTCGCGTCGTAAGTTAAACTTGCCAGTGCGTGGTCGTGTGGTTGTGCGCTATGGTGAAAAAACTGCGCTGGGGCTAAAGTCAGATGGTTGGCGGATTCACACACGTGGTGATGCATTGGTTATGGCGCCGGCTGATGGTGTTGTTAAATTTGCAGACAGTTTTCGCGGATTTGGCAAAGTCGTAATAATGTCCCATAAAAACGGTTATAACACAGTTATGACGAATTTGGGCGCGATAGATGTGTTGCCAGAACAGGAAGTTTTAGCAGGTGAACCAATTGGTCGTATGAGTGCAGATAAACAAGAAATGTATTTGGAAGTTCGTCGTGGAAACCAGTCTGTGGACCCAGCGCGTTTATTCCGTGATAATGACTAAAGTATTTTAGATTGTTTTAATTCGCGCAAAATATTGCGATATGAACGTTCCGTGACATGCAACATATATTCAGTGTATTCTTTGTTGTGACCGTTTGCGCGTGCGGCGATTGCATCAATATAACCGCGTTTGTCTTCGGGTTTATCAAAAAATATCATCGGCAATTTATTTAATACTAAAAACAAATTCATTGCTGCGCGGGCAACACGTTTATTACAATCTTCAAACGGTTGTAATGCGACTATTTCATAATGTATGTCAAATGCACGATCTAGAATGTTTGATTTGCTGGTGTTCGCTTTACGTACAATTTCGTTCATTGTGTATTCAACCAAGTCTGGACGTGGCGCATGCATGCGGAATCCATTCACGATTATATTTACAATTTTATCATCATTGCGATATGTTCCAGCAACCCATTCCATGTGGGTATGGTCAGTAAACAACTTATGCATATTTTTAATATCGTCAATGGTTAATTGGTGTTGTGTTGGCTTTGATTGAAATTGGTTTATATAGTCATAAACATTGTTGATGTTATGCATATATGTATAATCAATGCGGGTTGAATCAGATGATTGAAACAAGATTTTTGGTTCTACCGATGTCATACGAAAACGAACCCAATTCATGTTGTTCAGTCGTCGAACATTGTTTGGGTCGGTATATTCGTCAATAGATGCGCGATATTCTTTGATGTTTTCACGCACTTGTTTTTTATTCATCATCGTTTCCTTTATGCTGTATATTTTAGACAATATTACAGATTTGTCAATAATTTTTCTTAAAAATCGTGTTGCGAATAGGGTGTTTTTGGTGTACCATTAATATGTTATTTACCAAGGGGAAAACAGCTATGTTCAAGAAATTATGTTTGTTGTTGGCGTTGATTGTGCCAATGTCTGTGATGGCGGCACCAAAAAACAAGAAAGATGAACCAATCGTTCATTTGACTGATGCCCAGATTTACGAAGAATTAAAGAAATTGGCGTTGGTTTTTGAAGCTGCGCGTGACAATTTTGTTGATGAAGTT
>CAMHKP010000049.1 GCA_946185785.1 uncultured Alphaproteobacteria bacterium | reverse complement strand
TTTGTTTTCCTGTTCTGGTTTTTGGCATTTACCATCTTTTACGATTTCTGAAGAATCTGAACATTTGCAAGTTACGTAACCATCTTCTCTACCTGTCTTTTCGTAGCAATTACAGACTCCAAAAA
Source organism: uncultured Alphaproteobacteria bacterium (assembly GCA_946185785.1). Taxonomy (GTDB): domain Bacteria; phylum Pseudomonadota; class Alphaproteobacteria; order Rs-D84; family Rs-D84; genus Enterousia. The sequence continues at coordinate 4,690 of CAMHKP010000049.1, read as the reverse complement.
TCGGGGAATCCTTATAAGTTCTATGTGTACCCCATTTACCCAAACCATCTTTTTCACAGTATTGTTTGTGTTTTTCTGTTGCGCATCCTGCACGACCTGGGTTAAGACCATAAGGGCATTCAGAACCAGCTGGTGGTTCTGTACTATTTGTACCGGTTGTCGTGCTGGAAGATTCTTTAGAACCCGCACGTCTTTCGGCATTACGTTGTGCGCGATCTTGTTGACGCTGTTGTTGTCTTTCCGCTCTTTCAGTAGAATTGTCTTCAACACATTTGTTAAGTACACTGTTCCAAACCATATCTGGTTTTTGACTGCATTCCGCTTCAGCAGCAGCATCAGCAGCATTCTTTGCGTTAATGGCGTTGGTAATTGCGCCAGATGTTAATGCGCCAACGCCCATACCAACCCCAGAGCCCAACATCGCAGATGATGCGGCGGTTTGTTCGCGCGTTTCACGATATGCGTTTTCTTTGAACGTCGTAACGTCAACCCCAAACCAATTTGGTGTACAATCAAATGTTGAACCGGCATATGCTTTTTTAGATGCGTATAATGTTGCGTTGTCGCCAGCAATAAAATTCACCGTATACACACAATCCAGACTGCGTTCGTCAAACATTGCGCCAAGACGTGAACACACAGATTTCATTTGATCGCGCAATGCATATAATTCTTTTTCATCGGCTGCAATTTGTTTTTCGGCACCTTGGCGCAATGTGCCAAAAACACTCATCGTGCGACTTGCCAAGCCGCTGTCCATTGCAGAACAATTTTTCGCAATTGTGCCACATTTTGAAATTGCCGCATCGCCAGCAGTTTTACCAAGACATCTAGAATAGGTTGCACCACATTCGCCAACAATACATTCATCATAACGTTCACCACAATCAATAATATCATTAAACGATTTTAATTTTATTGCGGCATTACGGTCAGCCTTAATTTCAGCCGAGAATAATTTGAATTCGTTCGCGCTGCATTTCAAATCGCGACGACATGAATCAAGTTTTCCACCAAATATTGTGTCCGTATCAGATGCGCATTTTGCAAAATTATTGCCACATTTTTGTGTCATACAATCGCGTAAACCTGAATCACACAAATTCTTGCCAGATGCAGCCTTGGATTTGTTAGCCGCTGCGTTATCAGCAGCATCCAATGCGGCACGTTGCGCACGAATTTTTTCTGCTAAATCGGTTCCTGCTAAATCAGCATTTGTAGACAAGGCATCATCCAAAGTTTCGTCAAAACGTGATGCTTTGTTTTCAATGATAATGGATTCTTCAACCGTTTGTGGTTCGTCAACAACTGTTTCCACTTGTTCTTCTTGAACGTTGGTGGTTTGTTGCGTAGACTTTACAGATAACACCGCTGGTGCGCGTGATATAGATGAACGTGTGTTGCGTTGAACCACCGCAGCATTTACATCTGCAATCGCAAATGCACAAAGAATAGCAGTAAAGAACACGTTTCGTTTCATCATTTTAATGTTGCACACGCTGTGTCATAATATTTACATAACTGTGTTGCCATGGATTTTTCATCGTTAAATCCAGCGGCACATTTGTTTGCCATACGATTTTCACAAATCTGTTTTATACATGTTTCGCGACCAGAATTATTTGTACATTTTGCACGTGCATTGTTAATGCGGTTTTCGCGTGCATCGGCATAGGATTTTACGATAGATTCCAATATGGCATCTGCGTTTTTCACAACTGCATCACGTGATGATAATAATTCAGCACGAATTGCAGATATATAATCATCACATCCGGTTGATTCTGCACTGCATGCGGCAAAGAATTTGTTAAAGTCAGCATCGTTAATACATGCGCTAAAATCACTGGCGCATTTTTTATCGCCCATTAAACATGCAGAAATTTCGCCAGAACACGCGGTTTGTGTTTTTTTCTTGGTTGCCTTGCTGTGCAGTGTTGCCATTTGTGCGTTAATACCAGCAGCAGTACATGATTGTTCAATCAATTTGTCATACACATCGGATACATCGTCGGGGGTGCAATCTGTGACACGTTCTATACATTTTGTTGTTGCCCAGACATAACGTTGACCAGGATCACTTGGTGCAGATTTTAATTCTTTATCACTGACATTAAATTTTGTTGATGCGCCCACAGAGACGGACTTTATACCATTTTTTGTGGGTGGTTCACCGGCATTGGTGGTGCCACAATATTGACATCGTGCCGCAGGATTGGTCGAAACGTTTATCGCACATACAGAATCCAAGCATCGTGTTAAATTCGCACGCGAACACACCGCATGCGCCAAATTCGGTGCAATCGCTAAAAATATAGCTAAAAATGCAAATTTCTTAAACATGTCTCTCTGCTGGGGTAAATTATACCAAAAAACGTGATTTCGTGCAAAGGGAAAAAACAATACAGAAAAGAAAAATATTTGACAATTATAAAAATTTGTCTATAATGTTCAGTGTAATAACCAAAAGGGGTTTGAAATGGCAACAAGCAAAAAGAAACTTGATAAAAATACATGGGTTAATATTGCTGCCGGTACAGTTGCAGTTATTGCAATTATTTTCGGTATGAAGCAGTGCAGCGATAAGCAATCTGCAGAACGCGCAACCGAAGAAGTGCGTAATTCTGTGATTGTCGAAGTTCGTGATGACGTTAAAGGTTTGCATCAAGATGCCCAAGATATCAAAGATTTAATCAAAGATCATGACCAAGATATCAAAGATGCAGTCGCAGAACATGATACAAAGGTCAATAATAAATTAGATACATTGGCGGCACATTGTGACAGCTTGAAAAATAGCATCAAGCCATGCCAACCATGCGCCAAGAAACAAACACGTCGTACAACAACCAAACCAACAACGGCCACAACAACAAAGGTGACATCAACTGCAACACCATCGTCAACAACAACGACTGTTGCAACACCAGCTGGTGCCGCAACAAACATTGTCACAATTGGCAGTGGCGCACACGATAACACTGTTATTATCAGTGCGGGTACGGTTGAAACACCAGTCGACACAGTCAAAGCACAATGTGCATCTGCAACACAAACAGTTATTATTACACGTCGTCGTGTTCGTACACGTTAACTATAATTTGTGTTTTACAAAGACCGCCATCTTGGCGGTCTTATTTTTTTACTTGTTTGATTATTTTTTTGCTAGACACAATTGCGAAATCTGTGCTAACATATTTTATACAGAGAGAATTATATGAGATTTATCAAGGTTTTCTTATTTACGTTGTTCTTTGTGCCGATGGTGTCACACGCGGCAACACCGAATGATTTTACCGTTGCTGCACAATTGTTGGCGGCGGCTAAAAATGCCGATATTCAACAGGTACAGGCACTTATTAATAATGGTGCAAATGTAAATTATGTTGATTCAACTGGTTTGTCTATTGTTTGTACGGCACTGATGAATAATGATATTCGTGCGGCACAGATTTTACAAATGTATGGGGCAGACGCATCAAATTGTGATCGTCAAATCAAGAAATATAATAACCGTACCAAGCCCAAAGAAAGTGGTGGGCTGTTCGGCGGGTTATCTTCTGCCCAAAGCATTACATTAACGGCGGCGGGTGCCGCCGTTATCGTTGCTGGGTTGTTCTTTTTGACTGATTGGTTAAATCCTGGCAACGACAATGATAAATCTTCGTCGTCATCGGGTGGGTCACATGGCGGTGGTTCCAGTGGTGGTTCGTCAACAACGGGAAATGTTGCGTTCACGTTGCCTGGTGGACCGGCTTCGTTGGCGGATGATTATAACTATACAGATGCGCTGGATTTTTATAGTACTGAAAATACTGATGCACCAATATATTATAATGATTATAAAATGATGACGGATAATTATAAACAAAATTATCTGTTGATGATGCATGGTTATTCGCCATTTGCACGTGGGTATTTTGGTATGTCAACGTTGCGTAATCAGACAAATAATATGGCGCTGAATATTTCCGGTAATAATTTGGGACTGGATAGTGTTTTGGGCGGTATGCCAATAAACGTTGCGTTGGTGACAACAAACGGTATTAACGTGAGTGCGAATGGTGGTGATTCATCGCTTAGAAATAAATTTATGTTGTGGACAACGTTGAATCAAAGTGGCACTTCTGTAAATGGTGCAAGCAACGATATGGTGTCCAGCAAATATTATAATAATGCGATTGTTCGTGGCACTAATAATGAAACATTGGCGGACGATAGTGTTGAAGAAGACAGTACAAATGTTGCGATATTTGATTTGTCTGGGCATGATACTGCGATTGAAAATTCATCTGCAACCGCAGACGATAATTTGATTGCCAAGGTTGTTGGTGGTTCGGATTCTGGATTTACAGATGCTGATTTCGTTGGGTTTATGCCGAATGGTCAATTAACAATATTCCGTACCGGTGGCAGTAATAATGGGGCAATAGATTATTATAATTACAAGGCGTTAAATTTGGCTGCGAATTTGGCATCGGTTGTGACGGATGGTCGTTCGAAACCAACTGTTTTGGCGAACACGTCTGTAATTACACCACTGCATAGTGAAACGGTTGAAACGATTGATTATATACGTAGCTATGCAGATAATAGAAAAGAACAAGAATTCGCATCATTGGTTGATAAATATTATGATGTGAATACTACAGATGGGGTATCTGGGGCTGATGCATTGCCAAGTTCTGAT
>CAMHKP010000048.1 GCA_946185785.1 uncultured Alphaproteobacteria bacterium | reverse complement strand
TGGTTCATTTGTTCTTTTTTCAAATCAACCAATTTGCTTTCCAAAGCTTCCTTGGTCAATGCTTCTTTTTCTTGCTTCTTTTCTGCCATTTTATAACCCTTTTTGCTTTGGATTTAATTAGTTAATTTTACGTTCAACAATCTTGGTTTTAATCGGCAATTTAGCAGATGCCAATGCAAATGCTTCAAATGCGATTTCTGGTTTAACACCATCGATTTCAAACATAATACGACCTGGTTTTACACGGCAAACCCAGTATTCAACTGCACCCTTACCTTTACCCATACGAACTTGGGCTGGTTTAACAGTGACTGGAACATCTGGGAAAATACGAATCCATAATTTACCCTGACGTTTCATATGACGTGTAATCGCACGACGCGCAGCTTCAATTTGACGCGCAGTAATGCGTTCTGGTGTCATGGCTTTCAGTCCAAACGAACCGAACGCCAATTCGCTTCCGCCTTTGGCGGCACCGTGAATACGGCCTTTATGTTGTTTGCGAAACTTTGTTTTATTTGGCATTAACATAGTACAATTCCTTTAGACTTATTTGCTTTTTCTTTCACTGCTGCCGGCATATTCTGTTGGACGAGCCATTTCAGAAGCCAACTTTTCTTTGTTTACGACGTCACCAGTGTAAATCCAAACTTTTACACCAACAACACCATATGTTGTCTTTGCCTGGATAGCCGCATAGTCAATATCCGCACGCAATGTATGCAATGGAATACGACCTTCACGAATTTGTTCACTACGTGCAATTTCGGCACCATTCAAACGGCCGCTGCACATAACTTTGATACCTTGGGCGCCAGCTTTTTGAGCGTTTTGAACAGCTTTCTTCATTGCGCGTTTGAAAGAAACACGACCTTCAATTTGTTGCGCGATACCTTGTGCAACCAATTGTGCGTTCAAATCTGGACGGCGAACTTCATAGATATTGACAACAACTTGATCGTTCTTGACCAATTTCTTGATGTCATTACGCAATGTTTCAATATCTGCACCGTTTTTACCAATAATCATACCTGGGCGTGATGTGTGTACAGTCACGACGACTTTCTTGGCTAAACGTTCGATAACAATTTTTGCCAATCCAGCTTTTTTCAATTTCTTTTCAATAAAGCTGCGAATTTTATGGTCTTCTGCCAACAATTTGGCATAGTCTTTTTTGCCAGCAATCCAGCGGGAATCTGTGACTTTGTTAATCCCTAAACGCTGTGAAACTGGTGATACTTTCTGTCCCATTTTCTATCTATCCTTCTGTTATGGTTCGTGTTCTTGAAGCGATTGCTTTATTCAGGGTTTCCCCATACCACGTTCCATGTTGTTTTTTATTTTGCCTTAGCTGCTTTCTTTTTTGTTTCAGCTTTTTCGGCTGGTTTTGTTGCTTTCTTTTCTGGAGCCTTGCCCGATTCCAACACGATTGTCAAATTCGAGAAAGGTTTCAAAATTGGACGTGCGCTACCGCGTGGTCCTGGCATAATGCGTTTCATTGTCAATGCTTTACCACACCAAATTTCTTTGACGAACAAAGTATCTGCCGACAAATTTTTGTTGTTTTCTGCATTAGCAACCGCGGACAACAAAGTTTTCAAAACTTCGCCCGCAACGCGTTTTTTTGAAAATTTCAAGACATCCATTGCACGATCAACAGGCAAACCACGCACCAAGTCGCACACCAAGTTTAATTTCTGGTGGCTGATGCGAATCATTTTGTTAAACGCGCGAACCTGATTGTCTTTGATTCCATATCTTGCTGTTGTCATAACTGTACCTTACCTTTATGAAACTATTATTTCTTTGCTGCCGCTGCGGCTTTCTTGTTCGCTGCGTGGCCCTTGAACGTACGTGTTGGTGCAAATTCACCCAATTTATGACCAATCATATCTTCTACGATTGCGACTGGAATAAATTTGTTACCATTGTGAACTTCAAAAGTCAGTCCAACCATTGGTGGCACAATTGTGCTGCCACGGGACCATGTTTTAATTGGTTTACGGTCATCTTTTTCATTTGCCACAGCCGTCTTTTTCAAGACAGATGGGTGAACATAAGGACCTTTCCATACTGAACGAGACATCATTTACTCCGTTTTTATTTTATTATTTCTTTTTCGCCAAATGTCTGCTGCGGATAATCATCTTTGCAGTACGTTTATTGCTACGGGTACGATATCCCTTGGCTGGAATACCTGTACGTGATACCGGTTCGTGGCCCTTGGAATGACCATTACCACCACCCATCGGGTGATCGTTCGGGTTCATTGCCATACCGCGTACTGATGGGCGAACACCCAACCAACGTGCGCGACCAGCCTTGCCCAAATTGACATTGCGTTGATCTGGGTTAGAAACGCTGCCAACTGTGGCTAAGCAATCGGAATGAACTTTACGCAACTCACCGCTGTTCATTTTAATCTGAGCATAAACGCCGTCTTTACCCATCAATTGAGCATAGCAACCTGCGCTGCGGGCCAATTGACCACCAGCACCTGGTTTCAATTCAACGTTATGTACGATTGTACCGATTGGCATATTCTTTAATGGCATTGCATTACCTGGTTTAATATCTTCACGTTCACCAGAAATAACAACATCACCTACTTTCAAATCACGTGGTGCCAAGATGTAAGAACGAATACCATCTTTATATTCAATCAATGCGATAAACGCAGTACGATTTGGGTCATATTCCAAACGCAATACTGTTGCTGGAACATCCAATTTTTTACGTTTGAAATCAATCAAACGATAGCTGCGCTTGTGACCGCCACCTTGATGCATAACGGTTACGTGACCAAAATTATTACGTCCACCTTTGGACTTGATACCGACTGTCAACGCCTTTTCTGGCGCGCCACGGTACAATTCGCTACGGTCAACCTGGGTCAAACCGCGTGTACCTGCTGTGGTCGGTTTATAATGCTTTAATGCCATTTTTGTTTTCCTTTGTTTGCCATAACAATAACGTCCAAATAATCTGGATTCTCTGTTATAGCGGTTTATTTATTATTGTACGTTTGCAGACAGATCCAATTTTGCATCTGCTGGCAATGATACATATGCTTTTTTAACGGTGCGTTGTGTGCCACTTGCGCGACCACGGAAAGATTTAACTTTGCCTTTTGCGACAACAATGTTAATTTTTGTTGGCTTAACATTATATATCGCTTCAACTGCGCGTGCAACATCTTCTTTTGTAGCAGACGCCGCAACTTCGAATGCAACACCGTTCATTTCAGACAGTTTTGCTGCCTTTTCTGTGATAATCGGGCGACGCAGTACATCAAAAGCACCTGCGGTCGCAACGATTTTCTTTTCTGCTTTAACTTTCTTTTCTGCCATTTTATTGACCTTATGTTATTATGCTAATCTTGCTTCCACTGCTTTGACTGCATCTGCTGTCAAAACCAATTTTTCATGTTTCAAGATATCCAAAACGTTCAAACCAATTGTCGGCAATGCATCAACATTTGCGATATTGGCAACAGATTTCTTGAAGTTTTCATCTAATTGTGCGCCACCAACAAACAACGCAGATTCAATATTCAGTTTCTTTAACTGTTTTGCAAATGCGCCTGTTTTTGCAGCTTTCAATTTTTCAGAATCGATTACAACCAATGAACCGTCTTTGACCTTGGATGACAAAGCCATCTTCAAGCCAAGGCTGCGAATTTTCTTTGGCAAATCAATTGCATGATCACGAACAACTGGTCCATGAACAACACCACCGCCACGCATGTGAACATTGTATCTTTCACCCTGACGTGCATTACCAGTCTTTTTCTGTTTGAATGCTTTTCTGCCACTGCCAGCTACATCAGATACGGTTTTAACCGCATGTGTACCTGCGCGGGATTTTGCGCGTTGCCATGTAACGACGCGGTGCAAAATGTCTGCACGTGGCTCTACACCAAAAATGCTGTCTTGCAATTCTGCTTTGCCGACTGCTTTACCATCAAAATTTATAATGTCTAATTGCATTTTATTCTACCTTTTGCTGTCGTTACCATTATTCCGCAACAGTTTCTGCTGCTGGGGCTTCTTCGGCCACACTGTTTAACTTGGTTGGAACAGGCAAATCTTTGTGTTCTTTTTTGACTGCATCGGTCACAAGAACGAATGTGCCGTTTGCACCTGGAACTGCGCCTTCGACGAAGATTAAGTTTTCAGCTTCGTCAATGCCAAATACTTTCAAGTTTTGAACTGTGACAGTTTCATTACCCATCTGACCTGCCATCTTTTTACCTTTCAAAACACGACCTGGCCATTCGCGCATACCTGTACCACCGATTGAACGATGAGCTTTCAAAACACCGTGTGATGCTTCTTTACCGCCAAAGTTATGACGTTTCATCGCACCTTGAAAACCCTTACCTTTGCTTGTTGCTTGGACATCAATAAATTGCCCGACAACAAAATGAGACGCCGACAATACGGTTCCCGCTGGGATAACACAATCGTCGGATACGCGGAATTCCGCGACCTTGCGAAATGGTTTAATACCTGCTTTTTCTGCTGCGACGGCCTGTGGCTTTGCAACATGCTTTGCCTTGGCTTCACGCATACCTAATACATTTGCGACATAACCGTTCTTTTCCATTGTACGATTGCCAATAACTGTGCAATCACCAACCGACAACACTGTGACTGGATGAGCAATCCCGCCATCGTCATAAAGACGTGTCATGCCAATTTTTGTTGTTATTAATCCGCTACGTTTCATTTTTTTGCCTTTTTTTAGTCAGAGGTTAGTGCGTTTTATTTTTTGCATCCCGCACCAACGCTAACAGTTTTACAATTTAATTTTTACATCTACACCGGATGTCAAATCCAACTTCATCAACGCATCAACTGTC
>CAMHKP010000047.1 GCA_946185785.1 uncultured Alphaproteobacteria bacterium | reverse complement strand
ATATAAAAGAACAAAGCAATAATCAGTTATTAGGATCGCGCGTATATGTCAGGACAGTTTGTTCATCTTCGTACACACACACGATTGTCTATTGGGGCATCAACACTGTTGATCGCGCCACCTAAAAAGGCACCAGCAGAAATCGTTGCAAAAACAATACCAGCAATGTGTGCAGCATATGGAATGACGGCTTGCGCGTTGACCGATACAAATTTGATGTCTGGATGTGCAGAGTTTTCAGATGTTATGCCGTCTAAACATTTGCAACCAATTATCGGTGTTGAAATATCACTTAATCAGCATAATGCCGATCCTAAAATCTTGCGTGAAAACAGTTTAAGCAAAATTGTTTTATTGGCGCAAAATCATGATGGTTATTTGAACCTTTGCGAATTGTCGCGCGTTATGTATATGCGAAATGAAAATCACCATCTGGGACCATATATTACTTTTGATGAACTGGAATCACATTCATCGGGCGTCATATGTTTGTCTGGGGCGCATACGGGTCCATTGGGAATGGCAATTATAAATAAACAAGATTCACTTGCACGCACGTTCGCTAAACGTTTCGTTGATATATTTGGCGATCGGTTTTATATTGAAATCCAGCGTCATGGATTGGATGATGAAATTAAAACAGAACCAGAATTTTTAAAAATTGCCAGCGAACTAAACATACCAATTGTTGCAACAAATGATGTGTGTTTTGCTACGCCAGATGATTATGAAGCCGCTGATGCATTATCTTGTATTTTGGGACAGACCAAGGTTATTGATCCAAAACGCCCACGAAAATCATCCGAACAATATTTCAAGTCAACCGATGAAATGTTGGATTTGTTTTCAGATTTACCCGAAGCGATTGAAAACACCGTTGTGATTGCAAATCGGTGCGGCTTTATGGTTAATGTTCACGAAAAACCATTGTTGCCACGTTTTGGTGAAAATTTTGAAGCAGAATGTCAAATGTTGCGCGATAACACGATGGATGGGCTTGCACGACGATTAAAAGAACACAAAATCAAAGACACAAAACCATACTATGAACAAGCAGAATTTGAATTGGGTGTTGTTATTGGTATGGGGTTCCCTGGATATTTCTTAATCGTTGCGGAATATATCAACTGGTGCCGCAACAATGATATTTTGACGGGCCCAGGTCGTGGTTCGGGGGCCGGTTCAATTATCGCATGGGCGTTGGGCATTACGCATGTTAATCCGTTAAAGTATGGTTTGCTGTTTGAACGTTTCTTGAATCCAGACCGTATTTCTATGCCCGATTTTGACGTTGACTTTGAACCCGAAGGTATTGAAAACGTGCTTAAACACGTGTGTGATAAATATGGCGCTGAATCTGTGTGTCGTATCATCACGTTTGGTGGTTTGAAAGCCAAGGGCGCTGTTCGTGATGTTGGTCGTGTGTACGGATTACCCTATTCTAAAACCGATCGTTTTACCAAGCTTATACCGGACGATGCCAAAACACTAAAAAGTGCGGTTGATTCATCATACGAAATTCAAAACATATTGGACAATGATTCCGATATGAAGAAGGTTGTTGAAATTGCCGAAGAACTGGAAGGTTCATATCGTAATCTGGGTCAGCACGCATGTGGTGTTGTTATCGGTGACCGACCAACAACCAAGATTGCACCAGTATATCGCGATCCGGCTAACCCATTGCCATCAAGCCAATATGACGGACATTATTTGGAAGCAACTGGTTTAATTAAATTTGACTTTTTGGGTTTGGAAACGTTGATTGTTTTAAAGAACGCGGTCAAACTGATTCAACAAACACGCGGTATAAATGTTAATTTGGATACAATACCGACCGATGATAAAAAAACTATCGAATTATGGCAAAATGGTTTTACCGAAGGCATATTCCAATTCGATGCCCCGTTTGTAAAACAAACTTTGCGCAAAATGCGTCCTACCAATTTCTTGGAAATTTCCGCATTGAACGCATTGAACCGACCGGGGCCAATTCAATATATTCCACAATTTATTGCACGTATGCATGGCGAAGAAGAAATTGAATATGTGCATCCATTGGCAGAACCAATATTAAAGGAAACATACGGCATTATCGTGTATCAGGAACAAGTTATGTTGCTGACACGTGCATTGGCGGATTTTACCCGCGGCCAATCTGATACTGTGCGTAAGGCTATGGGTAAAAAGAAACTGGAATTGTTGGCAGAATTGGAAGTCAAGTTTCTGGAAGGCTGTGAAAAGAAAGGTACGTTGAATAATCAACAAGCCAAAGATTTGTGGGAAAAGTTCAAGAAGTTTGCCGAATATGCTTTTAACAAATCGCATGCTATTGCCTATTCTATTGTTGCGAACCAATGTGCATATTTAAAAGCGAATTATACGCCTGAATTCTTGGCGGCTGCAATGTCCAGTGAATTAAACGCAACAGACAAGCTTATTGCACTTATTGACGACGCTAAGACTAATTTCGGCATCCAGATTGTTCCACCAGATATAAACGACAGCGAATCTTTGTTCTCGGTTCGTGATGGTAAAATTATTTACGGACTTGCCGCGATAAAAGGGGTTGGTGTTGCGGCAACTGATGTTATTGTTCGCGAACGTATTGAGCATGGACGGTTCAAGAATTTGACTGATTTTGCAAAACGTTGCGCGCCATTTATGAACAAAAGAATACTAGAAGCCTTTGCACGTACTGGTGTACTGGATTCGTTGGAACCAAATCGCGCGCTTATATTTATGAATGCAGATGCGATTTTGTCGTATGCATCTAAATCAAAAGATGGTGCGAATTCGCTGTCGCTGTTTGCGAACACGATTGAAGACGATGTTTCCGAAGACAGATTACGCAAGAATCTTACCAAGACAACCCCGTGGACATTTTCGCAACGTCTTGAAAATGAATTGGCTGCATTGGGCTTCTATATATCGGCACACCCGTTGGACCAGTACAAACATTTAATTACGCGTGCTAATTTGGCGACAAGCCTTTCATTAGAAAGCTTACCAGACAGAAAACCGATACAGATTGCCGCAAATGTAAATTCATTTTCGCGTCGTCGTACCAAGACTGGCAAGGAAATGATAACAATAAACGCATCCGACAGTTTTGGAAATATAGATGCAGTTGCATTCGGTGATTCTGCGATTGAATTCGCAAATGTGTTGGGTAATGAAAGTGTTGTTTTGATTGTTGGAAAATTGTCTAACCGCGATGATCGTGTATCTATATTTGTTGATTCAATTATACCACTTGCCAAATGGGTTGCACAAATTGCCCAGAAAATGACACTTGATATTTCCAATGGCAAAATATTACCAAGTGTTAAAAAGGCGTTGGCCGCATTACCACATGGATCAACATTGGTTGAATTGAATTTACATTCTGGCGACAAGATAACCAAGGTACGTTTGCGTGGTGGTGTTGAATTGGGGGCAACGACTGCAACAGACTTGGTCGCATTGGGGGCGCGTGTGACGATAGAATAATGAAACATATACCTGTGCTTTTGAATGCAGTGATTGGCGCAATTGGCGATATGCGTGGGATGCGTATTGCTGATTGTACATTTGGTGCCGGTGGTTATTCACGTGCTTTTTTGGATGCTGGTGCAACGGTTGTTGCGTTTGATCGTGACCCAAATGTCGTTGATGATGCAAATAAATTTAAAAACAAATACGGCAATGCGTTCACGTTTATTCCAGCAACATTTTCACATTTAAACGAAACAGACGGACAATTTGATGTAATTGTTTTTGACCTTGGAATTTCGTCCATGCAAATTGATATTGCAGAACGTGGTTTTTCGTTTCGCTCTGATGCCCCACTGGATATGCGTATGTCAGGAACCGGAAAGACAGCTGCTGATTTGATTCATGAAAAGACAGCGGATGAATTAGCACGAATCTTACGTGACTATGGTGATGTAAAAAAGGCAGGTGTTATTGCACGTGCAATCAAAGAAGCCCAGCCACAAACCACATTTGAATTACGCGATTTAATATTTAACCCACATGATGTTGCACCTGTGTTTCAGGCGTTGCGTATTGCAGTCAACGATGAATTTGGGGAAATAGAACGCGCGTTGGCATCTGTGCCAGAAAAATTAGTCGTTGGTGGCAAATGCATTTGTGTGACGTTTCATTCATTAGAAGATCGTATTGTTAAAAACACGTTTCGTAAATGGACAACACCACTTGGTGACCCACGTTTACCCGCAAACCACCCCGCCCCATTTAATTTAATACGTGCGGCAACACCCGATGCAACCGAATTAGAAAACAATCCGCGTGCACGCAGTGCGCATATGCGTGGGGTAATAAAAACGTGTTGACCCACATATACAAATTTATGTAATATAAAATACGAAAGGAAAGGAAAAATATGAAAAAATTAGCATTTACTATATTGGCTACATTGTTTGTTGCAACTGGTGTGGCAAACGCGTTCTGCCCTGTGTGTACGGTTGCGGTTGGTGCTGGACTTGAAGGTGCGCGTGTCCTTGGGGTTGCTGATATTATCACTGGTTTGTGGGCTGGTGGTTTAACATTATCTTTATCGGCATGGACGGCTGACTATATGCGTCGTCATGGTGTAAGAAGTCGTTTAGCATACCTGTTGAATTATGTCGTTTATTACGGATTGTTGGCATTGATTTATTTTGTGCCGTCTGGTCATCCAATGTTGCGGTTTGGTGCAACAACCATGTGGGGCGTTGACCAATTCTTGCTGGGGGCGATTGTTGGTTCGTTGACTTTTTGGTTTGCGGGCAAATGGTACGAACGCATCAAGGCGCGCAATGGTGGACATGCGTGGTTTCCGTTTCAAAAGGTCGTATGGCCAATTGGTTCACTGGCGATTGTGACGGTTGTTTTCTGGGCAATAATGTATTGGTTACCAAAAGTCGGGGTTGTTTTATATTAAGGGAAAATTTAGTGTTGATTCATATGTGTAAAATATGATAAAATACAATACCAAGAG
>CAMHKP010000046.1 GCA_946185785.1 uncultured Alphaproteobacteria bacterium | reverse complement strand
CACGTGCTGGATTTGATGCACTGATTAAAGAATTAAAAGATTTAAAGGAAGTTCAACGTCCGGAAATATTAAAAACGGTCCAATGGGCGCGCAGTTTGGGCGATTTGTCTGAAAACGCAGATTACAGTGCTGCGCGTGAAAAACAACGCCAGATAGATAAGCGTATAGGCTTTATTGAAAACATTGTCGCAAACGCAACGATTGTTGATGTGGATAGTCTGTCCGGTGATCGCGTTGTATTTGGTGCGCGCGTTGTTGCCGAAGATGAAGACGGAAATAAAATGCAATGTCGTATTCTGTCGGATATAGAAGCAGACGGAAAAATGGTGATTTCATGTACTTCGCCAGTTGGACGCGCAATGATTGGCCGTTGCGTTGGTGATACATGCGTTGTGAAATTGCCTGGTGGCGAAAAAGAATACGAAATTTTGGAAGTGAAATTCAAAGAATAAATAAATGACTGTACGCGTGTTGCCCGATTTCTTGGTGAACCAAATCGCCGCCGGCGAAGTGGTTGAACGGCCTGCGTCAGTAGTCAAAGAATTGGTGGAAAATGCGCTGGATGCGGGTGCCGACCAGATTGTTATAGATGTCGTTGATGGTGGGCGCACGCTGATTTCCGTAATAGATAATGGTTCGGGAATGTCACGTGAAGATTTATCGCGTGCGATTATGCGACATGCGACATCTAAATTACCCGATGATAATTTACAGAATATCACATATATGGGATTTCGGGGCGAAGCGTTGCCGTCAATTGCATCTGTGTCTGATATGACAATAGACACATGTAATGGAATGGACGAAAATGGGTGGCACATGGATTGTACATCTGGTGATGTTCGTCCGTCTGATTGGCAATCGGGAACACGGATTCGGGTTGAAAACCTGTTTGCAAAAACACCAGCGCGATTGAAATTTTTGCGCACCGATCGTGCAGAAATGATGTCGGTCTTGGATGTTGTAAAGCGGCTTAGCATGGCGCGCATGGACGTTGGTTTTACATTAAATAACAAATGGCGTTTCCCAAAGAATCAGGATGTTATGGATCGT
The DNA here is from genome assembly GCA_946185785.1 of uncultured Alphaproteobacteria bacterium. Classification (GTDB taxonomy): domain Bacteria; phylum Pseudomonadota; class Alphaproteobacteria; order Rs-D84; family Rs-D84; genus Enterousia. The sequence goes on along the minus strand of CAMHKP010000046.1, from coordinate 3,948 downwards.
ATTGTTGCCGTTATGGGTGACGATGTTATTGGAAATATGCTGCCGGTTGATGTGGTGTCTGCGTCATCTAATATGCACCTGCATGGGTTTGTGTCTGTACCGACATTACGTCGGGCATCATCGGTTGATCAATACTTGTTTGTAAATAATCGCCCAGTTCATGACAAGGTTTTAGTAAGTGCGTTGCGCGCGGCATATATGGATGTTATGCATGCGCGCGAATTTCCATTGTGTGCGTTGTATCTTGATATGGATGCGGCGGCGGTTGATGTAAATGTGTCGCCTGCGAAAACAGAGGTACATTTTTTAGAACCAAACCATGTGCGTGCATTTATTATAAAATCGTTGCGTGATGTGTTGGCACAAACGATGAATGATATAAATGTGCAAATCCCGTCAACGCCAATAAACACTGCACATACAGAAAAAATGAATTTTAATATTCCGTCCCCACAACCGTGGCGTGTTGCAGACAAACAAAGTGCGTCTTGGGCGGATAAAGTTTTTAATTCACAACCAAAGGTGAACGCGAAACCATTTGAAGTTGAATTGAAGAATGATGAGACGGACGAAGAATATCCATTGGGGCGTGTTATTGGACAAATTGGAAATAAATATATTTTGGCACAATCGGGCGAAAACCTTGTTATTGTTGACCAACATGCGGCACATGAACGTATAACATATGAACATTTGCGCACACATACAGTTAAAACGCAACCGCTGCTTACACCAATCGTTGTAAAATTGCGTGCCGAAGATGTTATGGCGGTGACATCTATTGCCGATGAATTGCATAATTCTGGTTTGCATGTTGACGCGTTTGGCGATGATGCGGTTGCTATTTTTGAAAAGCCAGCCGATTGGGATATGGATTGGGCAGCAATTTTGCATGATATTGCAGACGAAGTTCGTGTAAACGGTCATTCGTCTGAATTGGGCGAAAAATTGCACCTGAAACTAGCAAACTATGCCTGTCACCATAGTGTGCGCGCGGGGCAGAAGTTAGATTTTGCCCAAATGGATGCTTTGTTGCGTGATATTGAAAAAACGACACGTGGTGGCCAATGTAATCATGGTCGACCAGTCTATAAATTTATCCCATTAAGCGAAATTGACGGGTGGTTTGAACGTATATAAATTGGCGATTGTATAGACATATTTATGCTTTACACTTGGGGGATTTTTTACTATTCTGAACACCATAAATAATAAAAGACAAGGAGAAAAATAATGGAACCAACGGTTGATAGTGCGGTAAATGCAGCCCAGATTGGAAACACATGGGGTATGATCATTTATTGTGTTGTTGTATTTGCGATAATCTATTTCTTGATTGTGCGGCCGGCAAAACGTCGCTTGGCGGAATTCAAGAAAATGCTTGATTCATTAAAGGTTGGCAATCGTGTGTTGGCGGCTGGTATTTATGGCACGATTAAAAAGATCGGTGAAACAACAATAGATGTTGAAATCGCCAAAGGCGTTGTTGTAGAAGTTAGCAAGAATGCAGTAGCAAACGTTGAAAAGTAAGGGGTAAGGGTTATGTTTAAAAAGTTGGCAATTATTTTTGTTGCGGTGTTTGGGGTTTTGTTGGCCGTGCCAACAATTTCACCGAAATTGGCACCTTATTTCCCATCGTGGATTAAGCCTGTGCCACTTGGCTTGGACTTAAAGGGAGGGGCGCAGTTGTTATTGGAAGTTGATACAACTGCCATGTTCAAGGATAAGTCAAATCAGTTGTATGACGAAGTGCGTAGCGCGCTTATTGACAGAAACAAGGGCGTTATCCGTTATGCTGATTTGCGTAATAATGACGGTGTTGTTTCATTTAAAGTACGTGAATCTGGTGATGTTTCAACCGCCAAGGGACGTTTGCGCAGCGTGCTGGGGAATACCGTTGATGTGGAATCGTCTGGTGATGTTATAAAGTTGTCTTATTCGGACAAACAGAAAGACGAAATGGTGCAAGACGCATTGGCGCGTAGTATCGAAATTGTTCGTCGTCGTATTGATGCACTGGGGACCAAAGAACCATCTATTCAATCACAGGGTGGTAAATACATTTTGATTCAATTGCCTGGTGTTGATAATCCAGAACATATCAAAGACTTGATTGGTCAAACAGCAAAAATGACTTTCCATTTGGTAAATGAAAATGTGTCGCCAGAACAATTGGCTTCGGGTCGTGCGCCAAGCGGAACAGAATTTTTACCGTATATGGATATCCCAGGTCAGGTTGTTCCGGTTTATTCCCGTGTGGAAGTTTCTGGTGAAAGCTTGAAAGATTCCCAAGCGGATTTTGACCAAAATAACATGCCTGTGGTGACAACTGTGTTTGATGCGTCTGGTGCGCGTAAGTTTGCAAAACTTACCACCGAACACGTCAACGAACGTTTCGCAATTGTGTTGGATGGCAAGGTTTTGTCAGCACCAAATATTCGTGAACCAATTCCAGGTGGGCGTGGTCAAATTTCTGGTGGATTCACATTACAGGGTGCAAAAGACTTGGCCGTATTGTTGCGTTCTGGGGCGTTGCCAGCACCGTTGACTGTTATTGAAGAACGTACGGTGGGGGCTGGCTTGGGTGCTGATACGATTGCATCTGGCAAGGTTGGTTCTGCGGTTGGTGTGCTGTTCATCGTTTTATATATGTTGATGATATACGGCTCGTTCGGTTTAATCGCGGATACAGTGTTGATAGTGAATCTGGCAATGATTGTTGGTATGTCTGCATTGTTGGGCGCAACATTAACGTTGCCTGGTATTGCTGGTATCGTGTTGACGTTGGGTATGGCTGTTGACGCGAACATCTTGCCATTTGAACGTATAAGGGATGAAATCCGTGCCGGTACACCAACGTTGCGTGCGGTGGATCTTGGGTTCCATCGTTCGAACAAGGCTGTATTGGACGGTGAATTAACGAACCTTATCTGTGCGTTGATTTTGTTCCAATTTGGTGCGGGTCCAATTCGTGGATTTGCGGTCACATTATCAATTGGTGTGTTGACGACTTTGTTCACTTGTATCTTGTTGTCCAAGGTTTTGATTGACTGGTACATGGGTGGCAAGAACAGAAAAATTGGATATGCAAACAGAAAAGTTATTATGTAAAAAATAAGAAATGCAAAGGGGAAAATTATGAAACTGCATTTTATGAAATATCGTAAATTATCATACTGGATTTCCGGTGGATTGGTTATATTGTCTATCTTGATGTTGTTGTTCAAAGGATTGAATTATGGCATTGATTTTGCTGGTGGTATTTCAATGGAAGTGACACCGGTAAATAACGAAACAACCATTGACAAGATGCGTTCTGAATTGGCGCAATTTTCACCAGAATTACAGGAAATAGATGGTAATGCGATTTTGGTTCGTGTTGGTCTGCCCAAGGGTGCAACAGACACAATGCAAAACGAACGTGTTCGTGAAATCAAAGACATTTTAGGCGAAAGTGTGAAATATGATCAGGTGCAGATTGTTGGACCAAAAATCGGTGGTGAATTGGTTCGTGGTGGTATCTGGGCGATTTTGGTTTCGTTCATTTTGATGTCTGTCTATATTTGGATTCGTTATCGCGGTGGTTATGCGGTTGGGTCGTTTGTATCACTGTTATTAGACTTTGTGTTGATGTTTGGATTCTTTTCAATCATGGGGTTGGAATTCAACCAGACAGCCATTGCCGTTATCTTGATGGGTATTGGTTATTCCATTAATGATAAGGTTGTGAACTATGATCGTATCGATGAAAATATTAAAAAGTATCACAAAATGCCGATGGAAGATTTGATTGATTTGTCAGTTAATGAAATGTTATCACGTACGTTGCGGACCAGTATTTCAACTATATTGGCACTGGTTGGGTTGTATATATTTGGTGGTCAAATGTTGCAAGAATTTGCAATTGCTATGACGTTCTCTATCGTCATGGGTACATTGACCAGTATT
>CAMHKP010000045.1 GCA_946185785.1 uncultured Alphaproteobacteria bacterium | reverse complement strand
ATTTAGATGAATTTGCAATGGGCACATTCAGCAAGACATCGTATTTTGGCGCACCTGTTAATCCATGGCACTTGCAAGACAAATTGACTGCTGGTGGTTCGTCTGGTGGTTCAACATCGGCTGTTGCTGGTGGTCTGTGCATGGGCGCAACGGGTACTGATACTGGTGGTTCAATTCGTTTCCCATCTGCGATAACTGGTCTGGTTGGTATGAAACCAACATATGGTTTGTGTTCGCGTTGGGGATGTGTTGCATTTGCATCCAGTCTTGATACACCGGGCCCGATTGCACGTACCGTTGATGATGCGGCATTAATGTTGTCGGTTATGGCGGGACATGACCCCAAGGATTCAACCAGCGAAAGTGCCGGTTTTAATGCACATACACCGCTTGATGCGATATTGGGTGATGGTAAAAAATTACGCATCGGTGTTATTCGTGAATTGAACGATGTTAAAATTTCTGACGATATGAAAAACTTATTCAATGCACGCATCAATGATTTAAAATCGCTGGGTGCGGAAATTGTCGAAGTATCCATACCAAACATTTTGGATGCGTTGGCGGCATATTATATCATTGCCCCAGCCGAAGCATCATCTAACTTGGCACGATATGACGGTATGCGTTATGGTCTGCGTGTCGAAGGTTCTGATTTAATCGATACATACAAGAAAACACGTGCTGCTGGATTTGGTGACGAAGTTCAACGTCGTATGATTGTTGGTACGGCGGTGTTGTCCAGCGAATCGTACGAAGTCTATTTTATGCAGGCCGCACGTGTTCGTCGTATGATATCAGACAGTTTCAATGCCGCATTTAAGCAATGTGATTTAATTGTTTGCCCGACAAGTGCCGGTCCAGCAATGCCATTGGCATCTGATTTATCACCGTTGGAATATTATGCATTGGACTTATTCACCGTTGCGATGAATTTGGCCGGTATTCCTGCATGCTGCGTTCCAGCCGGACTTGCACAAAATGGTCTGCCATTGGGGATGCAGGTTGTAGGAAAACGTTTCGACGATTTACGCATTATGCAATTGGCAAAACACATTGAACAATTTGCTGGCGTTGATAATCGCCCAACCAAGATAATGGGAAAATAAGGGTAAAAAAAATGGTGGCTAGGAACGGAATCGAACCGCTGACACAGGGATTTTCAGTCCCTTGCTCTACCAACTGAGCTACCTAGCCAACGGACGCCATAATAAGATACGAAAAACGAAAAAGCAAGGAAAAATAAAAATGTTTACAATAAAAGGCAAAACAGGTGATTGGGAATTAGTTATTGGATTGGAAACACATATCGAAGTGTTATCTAATTCAAAATTGTTTAGTGGTGCGTCTGCAGACTATAATCCAACCATTGCCCCAAATACCCAGGTTTCAATGGTTGATGCGGCTATGCCGGGCATGCTGCCAGTATTGAACGATTATTGTGTTGACCAAGCAATTAAATTCGGCCTTGGGATAAATGCCGAAATATCACACAGAAGTTGTTTTGCACGTAAACAATATTTTTACCCTGACCTGCCCCAGGGATATCAAATTTCGCAACCACCAGAAGTACCACCGGTTGTTGGTCGTGGCTGGGTTGAAATTATTGGCGACGATGGCAACCCTAAAAAAATATTTATTGAACGCGCGCATTTGGAACAAGATGCAGGAAAATTAAAACACGATGTTCATCCAACTAAATCTTTTGCTGATTATAATCGTACAGGTGTTTCTTTATTAGAAATTGTCACGTTTTTGGACACCAAAAACCCAGAAAACAATTCATATATAACATCACCAGACGAAGCAGAAAGATACCTGCGCGAAATTCGCGAAATTGCACGTGCGCTTGGTGTATCCAAGGCGAATATGGAGGAAGGTTCCATGCGCGCTGATGTTAATGTTTCTGTACGTCCTGTGGGCGAAAAAACTTTCCGTACACGTACCGAAACAAAAAATATGGTATCGTTTAAATTTATCAAAGCCGCCATTGAATACGAAGCGCGTCGTCAAATTGAAGTATATGAAAACGGTGGCACAGTCAGCCAAGACACAATGCGCTATCACCCAGACGATGGCATTACAACAGTTATGCGCAGCAAAGAAGATGCCTTGGATTATCGCTATTTCCCAGACCCAGATTTGTTGCCATTAATAATTGACGATGAACGCATTGAACGCATTCGCAAAACTATGCCGGAATTACCGGCTGCAACCCGCACGCGCTATATTGAAAAATTAGGTTTGGCTGAATATGATGCGAGCCGTTTAACCGAAACGGTTGATATTTCACACTGGTTTGATGCAGCCGTTGGTGACAAGCCGTCACGTGCCAAACCAATTGCAAACTGGATGATAAGTGAATTGTTTGCGCACCCAGAAAACTATGATATCGAAAACCAAAAGTCTGGTATCGTTGACGGTATGCGTATTATTACACCAAGCGATTTAGCCGAATTGGTTGATATGATATCTGCATCCGAAATTAACGGTAAACAAGCCAAAGAAATCTTTATCAAAATGTTAGATGGTGAAAGTGGTACACCACATGAAATTGCCGACAAATTTGGCATGAAGCAAATTACAGATACATCCGCAATCGAATCGGCCGTTGACGAAGTAATTAAAAACAACCCAGCCCAAGTCGAACAATATCGTGGTGGCAAGGTTGGCTTGCTCGGCTTCTTTGTTGGTAACGTCATGAAGGCAACATCTGGTCAGGCTAATCCAGCCGTTGTAAACGAATTGTTGCGCAAAAAATTGGGGTAAAATGTCAAAGGACATAATTATTGTTTCCGTGGGTAACGAACCAATACATATGCCTATAAAAACCAAGCATATGGTTGTTGTTTCAATGCTACCCGTGACAGCACCTGTGACAATATGTCCACCACCAATCGAAGAAATCGAAAAGATGCTAGATAAAAAGGATAATGCTATGCGTATATATGGTTTTGATAAAATTCATCTGGAATCAAAAAAAGATCAAATTGATCGTCGCGAACGTATCCGCTTTCAAAATAACAATGCGCGCATACAATCAAAAATTGCACAACGCACATATCAAAATAAAAAACAAAAAGGTAGATAGTATGATAAAAATGTCTTATGACCCAATTATGGGTGTCCGTTATATAACAGTAGATAACAATCCACAAACAAATGTACAACGTACAATTAAATCCAAAGTTGTTGAACAATATAATCGCACACGCCACATTCGTGCTAAACAATTGCGTCGCATAAAAAACACAAAAGCGAAATAATAAAAACATGAAAAAATACTTTATCCAAACTTTTGGTTGCCAAATGAACGTGTATGATGGCTGGCGCATTGTAGCTATGCTTGATGCACGTGGTATGACACGCACAGAAGATGTTAGTGATGCTGACATAATTATTTTAAATACATGTGCCGTTCGTGCCAAAGCAACGGATAAGGTATATTCAGCTCTGGGCCGTATTCGTCTTGTAAAAAAACCAAATGCATTAATGGGAATTGTTGGTTGTGTTGCACGCGAATCGGGGGCCGATGCATTCAAACGTGTACCTGATTTAAACTTTGTTTTGGGGCCACAAAGTTATCATAAATTACCTGAAATATTAAATGACCCAAATACGCGTTTATTTAATATTGAATTATCTGGGCTGGAAAAATTTGATGAAATGCCACAAATGGAAAAATCGCCATTGGTGACATATGTTCCAATTCAAGAGGGCTGCAATCATTGTTGTACATACTGCATCGTACCATATACACGCGGTCGTGAAATATCGCGCAGCTTTGTCGATTGTATTCGTGATGTTGAACAAGCAGCCAAGAACGGTGCTGTCGAGATATGTTTCCTTGGCCAGAATGTTAATGGATACAAATACACAGACGAAAACGGTAAAACATATCGCCTGTCGGATTTGATTCGCACAGCGGCAAAAATAGACACCGTCAAACGCATTCGTTTCACATCCAGTTATCCAACCGAAATGACAGATGACTTGATTGATATGTTTGCAACCGAACCTAAATTATTGCCGTTTTTAAATATGCCGATTCAAAGCGGTTCACCAAATGTACTTAAACGCATGAATCGCCCATATGATTTAAATCAATATATGGACATTGTTCGTAAATTAAAATTGGCACGCAACGATATTCAAATATCATCTGACTTTATTGTTGGATTTCCCGGTGAAACCGATGATGATTTTGAACAGACATTACAGATTGCGCGTACAATAAAATACATAAATTCTTATTCATTTAAATACTCACCACGTCCACATACTGCGGCGGCAATTATGCCAGACCAAATTCCAGAAAACATAAAATCAAAACGCTTAGCAATATTGGATGCTGAACTAAACGAAATTCAACGCGCGTTTAATGAAAGTTGCGTTGATAAAACCCTGACCTGTTTATGCGAAGGTCCCGACAAGACTGGTCGTCATTTGGTATACCGTACACCATATATGCAACAATGCATTGTTGCAAGACCAGATGGTGAGCCAAAGCAATTATGTGACATTGTTATTACCGCTGCGAACAAGGCATCATTGCGTGGCAAAATTGCTGATTAAAAATTAAACTTTCCATTTAGTGATACACCATATGACACACCAAGTATATTGTCATAGAATGCGCTTGCTTTTAAATCTATACCGGCTGCATCCATAACCGACCAAGCAGATATATTTAACGCCAAACCGACACCACCATCAGACCGCACCATTCCGCGTGCCGAATAATCATAACGAATTCCGTCAAATTCCACCGCAAACCCAGCATCACCCCCAGCACCAAGATAATAATCTGAATCACCAGAATTTAATACATTTACATAATCCCCACCAAGCATGACAAATGGCGACATATAATAAGTTTCATTAAAATCAAAACGATGACCAAACTCACCAACAAGAAAACCCGAATAACCATTTGGATTTTTAACTGCGCGGTTTTCATCAAAAACCCAACCAGAATTAAAAGACGAAAAATCAAAACCACCATAAA
>CAMHKP010000044.1 GCA_946185785.1 uncultured Alphaproteobacteria bacterium | reverse complement strand
TAACAACGAAATTCGCGTTTCAAACCCAGACAAGCATATGTCTAAACAATTTATCCAGATTCAAAATGGATGCAACCATGATTGCACATATTGTATAACACGCCTGTTGCGTGGGCCGTCGGTTTCGTTTGAATATGATGATATCTTGGCGGATGTTCGCAACGCGGTCGAAAACGGTTATTTTGAAATCGTGCTGACGGGTGTGGACAGCGCATCATATCACAAACTTTATGACGGCAAACCATTTTTAATCAGCGATTTATGTCGAAAATTGTTAGCGGACGTGCCAGAAATTAAACGGCTGCGTTTATCATCCATGGATCCAGCATCACCCGAGATTTATAAAATCATTGACCTGATACATGAAAACAAACGTATGATGCCACATTTGCACCTTTCTATGCAGTCGGGTTCCGACACCATATTGAAATCTATGCGCCGCCGACACACTGCTGATATGGTTCGCGATATTGTCGCGCACGCCAATGATATTACTTTCAGTTGGGATATCATTTGTGGATTTCCAGGTGAAAGTGATGAATTATTTAACGAAACATTAAATTTGATTACAGAAACACGTCCAATAAAAATACATGCGTTTCCATTTTCGCCCCGCCCCGACACAGTTGCCGCAACAATGCCCAACCAAGTTCAAAAAAACATATCAAAACAACGTGTAAAAACCATTACAGACGCGGCAACACACAACCGTAAAGAGTTCATGACAATACATCTTGGACACACAACATCTGTTTTAGTCGAAGAAAACAATATGGGACGCACACCACACGATATTTCGGTAAAAATTATGGGTGATTTAGTGCCTGAACGCACGATTTGCGAATGCAAAATTATCGGTATTGATGGTGAAAATTTACTGGTAACAATCGAATAAAAATTTTTATAAAAATTTATTGGAAATACCAAATGATGTTGCTATGATTTGGGCATGAAGATAAAGAACTTATTTACCCTTTTATTGTTGATGTTTGTTGGTGTTGCAAATGCCACCAATGTAAAAGAACCAGAATTCACGACCAAGGCTAAATCTGCTTTCTTGTTGGACTATGATTCTGGGGTGGAAATCGTTGCAAAAAATGCTGATAAACTGATGCCACCGTCTTCTATGATTAAGCTGATGACATTGGCGGTATTGTTTGATGAAATCAAGGCTGGGCGTCTTACGCTGGATAGTAAATTGCCGGTTTCTGAAAACGCAGATTATAAAAACCCATTGTGGTACCCAGCCAGCAAGATTTGCCTGGTTGCCGGTCAAGAAATAACTGTGCGCGATGCTATTTTGGGGCTTATTGTATTGTCGGGTGGCGACGCATCTGTTGTGGTCGCGGAAAAATTAGCCGGCTCTGAAAACGCATTTACCGCAAAAATGACTGCCAAGGCGCGTTCAATCGGTATGGAACAATCAACATTTGGAAATGCAAGCGGACTGCCCGATGTTAATAATTTAATGACTTCACGTGAACTTGCGATATTGGCAACGCACCTTATTGGTGATTACCCAGATTTATACCCAATGTTTGCAACCAAACGTTTTGAATTTAGTGATTATCGGGATGATTGGTGTCGCGATTGGGGACGTACACATACAGTGAATTATAACAAATTATTATTCACAATGGCTGGTGCAGATGGGCTTAAAACCGGACACACTGCGGATGGTGGATATGGCATGGTTGCATCTGCGCGCGTTGGCGGACGACGCTTGGTCGGTGTTATAAATGGATTCAATGGCCGCGGTCATGATGCATTGGCGGCTGAAATGAAGAAATTATTGAATTTTGGTTATACAACAACCACAAACAAGATTTATTATCGCCCAGAAGATACCGTAGTAGAAGTCCCTGTATGGTACGGCCGCAAATCAACCGTCAATGCAACCGTTGAAAAGCCGTTTGCAATTACATTACCAAAATCTGTTCCGGTATCATCTGTACGCGTTCTGGCGCGTTTCAATGCCCCAGTTTCGGCACCAGTGATGGTTGGTGATAAACTGGGCGAAATTATCGCTGAACGCGATGGCAAGATTATCGCACGTGCACCATTGGTGGCCGCGGAACGCGTACGCAAAGTTCAATTCATAAGCCGTATAATCAAAAACATTGCTGTAATTTTTGGGGGTCGGTAAAATGGCGACACGTAAATCATCTAAACCGACCTATTCTTTCCCAGACCCGATTGACAACGATATACTGGTGGGACATGCGGATGTATGGAATGATTTTATGAACGCGTGGAATGGTCGTGATGTACACCCAATCCATCCGGTATGGATGCTCTGTGGTCCCCAAGGTATTGGCAAAGCTACACTGGCATATAAAATTGCTAAAACCGTTTATGGAAATGTTGGCGACTTCTTTATTATTGATTTAGCGCACAATTTGGACATAAACGGAAATCCATATCCAACAGGAAAATCTATATCTGTTAAAACCGTCACAACTGTTATTGAACGCATGCAATTGTCGGCCATGTCGGGCGGCTGGCGCGTTGTTATCATAGACGCGGTTGATGAATTAACAACATCGGCATCAAATGCATTGTTGAAAATGCTGGAAGAACCACCTGCACAAACATTATTTTTGTTGGTTGTTCATAAATTGGCCAATGTTTTACCAACAATTCGTTCGCGTGCGCGCGTTGAAAAAATGCGTCCATTGTCCATATCACAATTGCGCGAACTATGTGCACACTTTATGGGTGATGCGGATATTAGCGATGAAACATTACGTCTGGCTAATGGTAGTTTCGGTAAAATTGCTAATATCAAGGCATCTGGTGGTGATGAAATATATGCTAATCTTATTGAAACATTAGAAAACCCACGCGCCAGCGCCAGCGATTTAATGGCAATTGCGAAACAGATTGCGCCAGATACAGCAATATATGGAATATTGCTGGATGCGATTGCGCACTTTGGTTTGGCAGAAATTTATCCATCTGCCACGCTAAGCATTGCCGACATTACACGCGTACACCTTGAACCAGAAATTGGTATATTTAAAATCCTTAATGATATTAAAAAATGTTTACAGACACCCACTGCCATTTAACAGATGATTATTGTTCTGGCGATGAACTGGACAATGTTATTGCACGCGCACATGATGCGGGGGTTATGCGTTTGATTTGCGCAACCGCCGACCCAAATGATATTTTACCAAGTATTAAAATCGCAGAATCACACGACAATATTTTCGTGACGACTGGTATTCACCCTGAATACGCAGGTATAAATCCCCACGAATATTTAACAGAAAGTGTTTTAACCAATCCGCGCGTTGTTGGAATTGGGGAAATCGGGTTGGACTATCACGAACGCGATGACAATCGTGATGCACAGATAAAATTATTTGAAGAACAATTGGAAATCGCACGCAAATACGATATGCCGGTGGCAATTCATACACGTGATGCGGAACAAGACACTGCGGCAATACTTACCGGCGTTCGCGGGGTTATGCACTGTTTTACATCAAATTGGGAATTAGCAAAGACTATGTTGGATCGCGGATTTTTCTTTTCTGCATCGGGCATTTTAACATTTAAAAACGCAAACGAAATTCGTGAAACTTTCGCAAAAATACCAAACGACAAAATCGTTATTGAAACAGATTCCCCATATTGCGCACCGGTACCACACCGCGGAAAAACATGCGAACCGTTCATGGTTTGTGAAACCGCACGCGTTTTGGCACAAATTAAAAATTTGCAAATAGACGAATTGGAAACTATACTGGAACAAAATACATTAAACTTGTATCCAAAGATAAAGCAATAAAATGGCACGCAGTTTGATAAAATTTGGTGGGGTTGCAGAAAACCGCAAAGCGCGGTTTAATTACTCTATTGAAGACACAATAGAGGCTGGCTTGTCTATGACTGGCGCGGAAATCAAATCTGTGCGTTTCGGGCTGATTACCATTGTTGATGGTTTTGTGCAAAAGCGTGGTGATAATTTATTTTTGGCTGGGGTTGAAATTCAAAAATTGCCAACGGCGGCACGTATTGTTAACTTTGATGAACGTCGCCCACGTCAATTATTATTGCACCGTAGCCAAATAAACCGCATGATTGGACAATTACAAGAAAAAGGTGCAACCATTGTCCCATTAAAAATGTATTTCAACAATCGTGGCAAATTAAAGGTGTTATTGGGTATCGGCCATGGTAAGCAACGTGCCGACAAACGCGAAACAATCAAGACACGCGAATGGGAACGCAATAAATCAAGAATTATGAAAGGCAAATAAAAAACCACCGCAAATGCGGTGGTTTTATTCTTTTTCCATATCATCAAACTTTAATGTTGTTGGTTGCTCATATTCAAGTTTTTTACCCGCAGATATGAATTTTATTTTTTTCCGCGCACGCTCAATATGATTAACAAACAATGATTTTCCGCGCGACAACTCAACGATTTCTTCGGGTAAATCATACCGAATTTCTTTAACCGCTGATTTAAACAACTGGTGGTTATTTTTGCTTTTCGCAACATAATTGTCAAAAAACCTGAACAAGTCGTGCCGTTCGTATTCTTGGGCTGCAATATATATTCTTAATGCTAAACCCAGTTGCCCCGATGAAACCCGCGTATTTTCATCAAATATTTTTCCCATTAATTCATAACGTTGTTCCTTGGTAATGGTTCTAAGTTCATCATTTGTTATATCATCATCAAGTTTCGCAATATCTTTCATCATATTATTCATGCCGAATTTGCTATGAGATTCCAATCCGGAAATCAGCGTCGCAAATCGTTCTTTGGTTTTTATAGCAGATTGGTCCAATTCCTTCATGCGCGCATCAACATCTTTGAACAACGCCATAAGATCCGCATCATCACCAGCTAATTTTTTCAATTCTTTTAGTTCTTGGTGTAATTGCCCATGTTTAACAAATATCGCTTCTAAATCTGTGCTGATTTTTTGGGCTGAAATTAAGTCCTTGTTCAGTGTTTCCCTTATCTTTGCTGTTCCATGTATAACATTAAAATTTTGGCGCGACACTTCTTGCGACAAGCTATTTATCGCACTGTCAATATCATCAAACCGT
>CAMHKP010000043.1 GCA_946185785.1 uncultured Alphaproteobacteria bacterium | reverse complement strand
AAAACAGATGAAGAAGCTCGTGCATTGCTGACCAAAATCGGCTTGCCTTTGGTTTTAAAATAAATAAAAAGGTATAAAAATGGCTAAATTAGCGTTGATAAATAAACAAAAAAGACGTGAAGCATTGGTCGCAAAATATGCAAAAAAGCGCGAAGCGATCAAAGAAAAAATGTCCGTCAATGCGACACCAGATGAACGCATGGACGCGATGAAGAAATTGGCGAAATTGCCACGTAACGCAAACCCAACACGTTTGCACAATCGTTGCTCGGTTACCGGTCGTGCACGTGGTTATTCACGTATGTTCGGTTTGTGCCGTCAGCAAGTTCGTACACAGGCGTCCGAAGGTAAATTACCAGGCGTACGCAAATCAAGTTGGTAAAGCCAACAAAATTAACCAAGTCCAGTTGTGGACAATGCAGCTGGCCAATGTGTGAGAAACCCTCACAGATAAGGAGTAAAAAAGATGTCATTATCACACCCAATCGGAGACATGTTGACGCGCATCCGTAATGGTCAAGTCGCGGGTAAAGAAACAGTCACCGTTCCAAACAGCAAACTGCGTATGGCAGTTTTGAGTGTATTAAAGGAAGAAGGTTTTATTACCGATTTCCGTCAAGAAAAAATTGATGAACACCGTTCAAATATCGTTATTGAATTGAAGTATGTTAACGGCAACGGTGCAATCCAAGAAATTTCTGTCGTGTCGAAACCAGGTCGTCGTGTATATTCCGGCAGTGCCAAAATGCCACGTGTTTTGAATGGCTTGGGTATTGCGATTGTATCGACTCCTAACGGTGTCATGACTGATCACAAAGCGCGCTTGATGAACGTCGGCGGTGAAGTGTTGTGCAAGGTTATATAATACAAGCAGAAGGATTTAGTTATGTCTCGTGCAGGAAAATATCCAGTTAGTTTGAAAGATGGCGTTACAGCGGCTTTCGTCGATGGCGCAATCGTTATCAAGGGCCCAAAGGGTGAATTGAAAGTTCCAGTTGATACAAAGAATGCCGGATTGGTCGATGTTAAAATCGAAGGCGCACAAGTTGTTGTCACACCAAAAGATGACAAAGATAAAACTTCACGCGCTATGTGGGGTACAATGACACGTAATATCCGCAGTGCAGTAGAAGGTGTCACAACTGGTTTTGCCAAAGAAATGTATATGAAAGGTGTTGGTTATAAAGCATCTGTTTCTGGCAATAAATTGGTTTTGGTCGCAGGTTATTCTCATGATGTTATCATGGAAATTCCAGCTGGCTTGACAGTTGAAATGGGTGGTGCACCAACCGAATTCACAATCAAGGGTATTGATAAATGCTTGGTTGGTTTGTTTGCGGACAAGATTCACAAAGTACGTAAAGCAGACCCATATAAAGGTAAAGGTATCTTCTATAAGGGCGAAACAATCCGCCACAAAGAAGGTAAAAAGAAATAATAAGTAATTCCCGCTGTTACGGGGATTGGAAAAAAGGAAAAAAAATGTTGAAACATTTGTCTACAGAAGAAAGACGCACATTAGCAAATCGCGGTGCGTTGAAAAGAAAAAATCCTGGCAAGATTCGCTTGTCGGTTTTCCGTTCTGGACGTCATATTGAAATCCAGGCAATTGATGATGTGCGCGGTCACACCGTTTGTGCAGCATCAAGCAAGGAAAAAGGTTTCGCTGGAAAAGGCTGGAACGTTGCTGGTGCAGAATTAGTTGGTAAAGCATTCGCAGAACGTTTGGTCAAGGCGAAATTGGCTGATAATTGTTATTTTGATCGTGGTGGCTATCGTTATCATGGTCGTGTGAAAGCTTTGTGCGAAGCGATTCGCGCAGGTGGCGTCAGAATATAATTTAAGATTCAACGGAGTAAATAAATGGCACGTTTTGATGATAAAAAATTACAGACGGATAACTTGGTAGACAAATTGGTTTCTATCAACCGCGTATCCAAGACTGTTAAAGGTGGTAAGAACATGTCTTTCTCGGCACTGGTTGTTGTCGGGGACAAGGCTGGTCGTGTTGGTTTTGGCAAAGGTAAAGCATTGGAAGTGCAAGCCGCTGTTCAAAAAGCAACAAAAGCAGCCAAGGCAAAAATGATTCGCGTTCCGTTAAAAGAAGGTCGCACATTGCATCATGATATTGAAGCAAAATATGGTGCATCTAAATTGGTTGTTCGCAGTGCAGTTCCAGGTACTGGTATCATTGCTGGTGGTGCGTTGCGTGCGGTGTTTGAATGCTTGGGCGTGCAAGACGTCGTTGTTAAGTCCCAGGGTTCAAATAATCCAAACAACATGATTCGTGCAGCGTTCTTGGCATTTGCGAAAATGAATTCACCAAAGACAGTTGCAGCACGTCGTGGTAAAACGGTTTCTGAAATTATTGCCGGTCGTGACGGTAAGAAATTTGAAGAATCAGCTGAATCCGCAGAAGAAAAATAATAACGGAATAGGGGGTAATTCAAATGGCAAAAATTATCGTTAAACAAACAGGCAGTTTAATCCATCGTCCAGAAGCACAACGCAAAGTTGTCTTGGCATTGGGCTTGGGCCGTATTGGTAAAACCAAAGAAATCAATGATACACCAGCGGTGCGTGGTATGGTTGCCAAAGTTGCACACTTGGTCACAATCGTTGAAAAATAAAAAATACAAGAACCGAGTACATAGACACTTGTTTATGTGCGAAAAAGGACTATAACATAGTTCGTAGGATTAAAGGGAAAGAAAATGAAATTAAATGCATTGATGGATAATTTCGGCGCACGCAAAGATACTAAACGCGTTGGTCGTGGTATGGCGTCGGGTTATGGTAAGACAGCTGGCCGTGGTAACAAAGGTCAAAAAGCACGTGCGGGTTCACGCAAACAGGCAACATTCCAAGGTGGACAAATGCCAATCTTGCGTCGTTTCCCGAAGTTTGGTTTTAACAATCCATTCCACAAAGAATATGCAACAATCAACCTTGGCGATATCGAAAAATTTATCGCATCTGGTAAGATTGATGCCAAGAAAGAAATCACAATCGATTCGTTGTTGGCTGCAAAAATTATCAATCGTAAATTGGATGGCTTGAAAGTTTTAGCAAAGGGCGAAATCAAATCTGCAATTAACGTTGTTGCAGACAAATGGTCCAAGGCTGCAGAAGCTGCAATTGTTAAAGCAGGCGGTTCAATCAAAAATAAATAAATCTAACTTGCGCATCTGGGAAACCGGATGCGCGTAGCAGGTTAAAAATTTAGCGCAATGAAATTCTTGAAAAAATATTTTGGAAATTTGACAGATTTACAGAAACGCATTCTGTTCACATTGGGTGCGTTGATTGTTTATCGTATCGGTTCATTTATTCCATTACCGGGGGTCAATGCATCTGCAATTTTGCACTTGTTCAGTGGCGAAGGCAGCGGCATGATGGGAATGTTTGATATGTTCAGTGGCGGTTCGTTGTCACGTATGTCTGTTTTGGCATTGAACATTTTCCCATACATTTCAGCATCTATCGTTTTGCAATTGTTGACCGCAACCAGCAAGAATTTAAATGATTTGCGCAAAGAAGGCGAATCGGGTCGTATCAAAATTAACCAATATACACGTTATCTGGCGGTATTGTTGGCCGTTGTTCAGGGTTGGGCGGTTGTTCGTGGCCTTGAATCTATGGCGCCAGTAAATGGTGTTGCGGCGGTTGTGAACCCTGGGTTTGCATTTGAATTGTCGGCTATTATTGCGCTGGTTGGTGGTACTGTATTCGTCATGTGGTTGGCGGAACAAATCACTGCACGTGGTGTTGGTCAGGGCGCATCACTTTTAATCTTTGCGGGTATCGTTGCCCAGGTTCCAAGTGGTGTTGCAAAATTGTTCAGTTTGGGTTCTGTGGGTCAAATGTCCCCAGCAATGATTGCGTTGACGGTTGCATTTGTTGTTGGCATTGTTGCGTTGATTGCATTCTTTGAACAGGCACAACGTCGTATCCAAATTTTATATCCACGTCAGGTTATGGCAAACGGTGTTATGAACACAAACGCGTCTTATTTGCCGATTAAGGTTAATATGTCTGGCGTTATGGGACCTGTGTTTGCAGCGTCTATTATGATGTTGCCGGCATTCGTTCAGCGATTCGTTCAAAGTGAAAATTTATTTGTTCAACATGTTTTGGGATTCTTTACATACGGTGCATGGTCATACATTATTTTGTACACAATCTTGATTGCGTTCTTTGCGTATTTCCAGACCGCTGTTGTGTTTAATTCCGAAGAAACCAGCACCAGTTTGAAAAACATGGGCGGTTATATCCCAGGTGTTCGTCCAGGTGAACAGACAAACAAATATTTAGATGATGTTGTTTCACGTACAACAGCGATTGGTGTTGTATATTTGATTGTTGTGTGTGTGATTCCAATTATATTGAACACACATGCAGGTATGCCATTGACAATCGGTGGGACCAGTGTCTTGATCGTTGCCGGTGTTATTTTGGATACCATGAACCAGGTACAATCATACTTGGTTGCGAAACAATACACAGGGGTTGTTGGACACGCACAAAAACATGGGCGTTTCCGCAACTAAAACAAGATTTGACTTTTGTTTGAATTATTTTAGAATAATTCGGCAAAATAAAATAAAGAGACGGCGCGGAAACGCGTCAAAGTGAATAATAAAAGGGAAATGAAAAATGGCACGTATAGCAGGTGTTAACATTCCAGCAGAAAAACGCATTGAAATCGCGTTGCGCTATATTCATGGTATTGGTCCGGCCCGCGCCGCCAAGATTTGTGAAGCGTTGAAATTAAAAGACGGTTTGCGCGCGAAAGATTTGACAGACGCGGATGTTATCAAAATTTCAAACTATATTGAACAAAACTTCAAGGTCGAAGGTGACGTTCGTCGCGAAGTCGCAATGAACATTAAACGTTTGCAAGACCTTAAAACATATCGTGGTATCCGCCACCGTAACCGTTTACCGGTTCGTGGTCAACGCACACAAACAAATGCCCGCACAAGAAAGGGTAAACGTGTTGTGGTCGCAGGTTCCGCGGTCAAGGGTAAATAATAATTTTGGGTAGAGATTAACACCATAGTTAATTGAAGACATCTAAATAAAAGGTAAAAATAATGGCAGTTACAAAAGCTAA
>CAMHKP010000042.1 GCA_946185785.1 uncultured Alphaproteobacteria bacterium | reverse complement strand
AGAAAGCAATTTAGTTGGTGAAGAATTGAAACGTGTGTGGCACGCACCAACATCACAACAGATGAAGTTTAATCATACATTAAAAACAGGTTGCATTGGCGACAGTTTGACGAACTGTGCGGTTTGGACCAATGGTAAAGAAGGCGATGTTTCATACAATTATGGAACAGAAAAAGACGAAGGCACCATTTTAATGATGGTTGCAACAGAGATCAATACTCATGGTGCTAAATTTTGTCCAACACAAATTCAAGCAGAGAACCTAGACAGAACATATGTTCATGGATTGTTGTGGTGTACTTTTTCACAAAATTCGAAATCTTGGACAAGCTATTATTTCGCAAATGGGGCTTCTTCGTCATCCGATTGTGTATGGTTATGTAAGGATGGTTATTATGGTTCTGGATGCACATCAACATCAACCAGTGTTTGCTCTTCGGGCGCTTCAATATCAAAGGCGACTTATAGTGATGTAAAACGTGTTACCAAAGGGGTAAACGTTGAAGACACGCTTCCTATGTTTTATATGAACAAATATGATGATTATGATTATGGTAAATCTGATTCGGGTTCTGAATATGATACTATCTTGGGTATAACTCGTTTCTTGGATAGTGGTAACGGGGCTTTTGTTGCACCGATTTCTGTTAGAGCATATAGACACTCAAAAGAAGATGGTCATTGGTTAGGATGCTATAAATTAAGTATCACATCAACACCATATTTGGCTGTTGCTGGTACTGAAACACTTGTATGTAAAAACGGATACAAACCAAATTCAAATAATACAGATTGTGTTTTGGCCAACAAAGCAATGTGTGATCAAAAGGAAGCTGTTCAGAAAGCCAATGGTACGCCATGTTCTGGTTTTTCGGGTTATAATGCTAAAATACACATCAAAGATGTAAAGATGGATAAAGGCTGCTATGAATTTTCATGTGCTGGGGGCAAAGCTTTTGCTTCTGATACAAGCCGAGAATGCGTTGAATGCACTGGCGAAGTGGGACGTTTTGGTGTAGTTGAAGCAACCGGTGTATGTAAAAAATGTGCAGCAGGTACAGTGTTTGATGGTAATGCCGTGGCATCTGGGTATTGTCCAAAAGCAAAAGAATATGCACCAACTATCCTTGAATACGGTAAAAATGGAAGCTCGGGCGACAAAATTGCAAGCCAATGCTGGACATTTACAGATTTAGACCTGTATAAAGAATGTGTTGAAAATGGTTCTGCATCGGCAATAAACAAACTTAATGCGAAACGCACAGCAGCAAAAGCGTCAACAGACACTGGGCGTAGCGCGCTAAGAAGGATTAGAAGATAATAAAAAACCGCCATTTTGGCGGTTTTTTAATACCTTGTTTATGTGCCCTAGTCTGCACCATTTAATGTCTTTAACATTTTAATAATCATTTCACGTTGACCATCACTTGGCAATTTCCAATATAATTTTATCAATTCCAATGTTTCGTTTTTTGCCAATGGATCATCTGCGCCACCGTCAGATACGTGTGCGGGACGACGACCACTGCGTGTTTCTTCGGGTATGTTGCCGGGCAACCCACGAAAGAAAAACGATACAGGTGTTTCCATCGCGGTGCTTATTTCAAACAAACGCGATGCAGCAATACGATTGTTTGCCGTTTCATATTTTTGAATTTGTTGAAAAGATACACCACATACTTCGGCTAAATCTTTCTGGGACAACCCCAGCATAACACGACGCAATTGCAAACGTTGCCCAATGTGTTCGTCTATTGCAGTCACAGATGTTTTTTTTCCAGCCATTTTTTCCCCACTATGAAATGTTTCCTTGTGCTTATATTTATACTATTTTTCTTTTTGTTTTGCAATCAAAAAACAGATATGATACCATAAGATTCAATGACTATATGTGGGGGAATTTATGTCAAAGCCACTTGTTTTATGTATTATGGACGGTGTCGGTATTTCAGCAAACGCAACACACAATGCGGTTGCATTGGCAAACATGCCTTTTTTTGATTCTTTATTGGCAAAATATCCACATTCTAAATTAAACGCCAGTGGTAATGCGGTTGGTCTGCCTGATGGGATTATGGGAAACAGCGAAGTTGGGCATATTACAATTGGGGCTGGCCGTATTGTGAACCAATTTTTGCGTCGTTTTGAAATGGAAGTTTGGGCAGATAACGACAATTTAAATCGATTTATTGAAAATGTTGCGGCAAATGATGGGGTCGTGCACATTGCTGGGTTGATGTCAGATGGTGATGTTCATTCCGACATAATGGAAATTATAACGATTGCACGATATGTAATGGATTCTGGATTGCGCGTATACTTTCACTTTATTGCCGATGGTCGTGATACCCCACCCCGCAGTGCAAAACAATACGTTTATACAATCAAACGTGAATTGGCAGACTATTTTCTAACAGAACGTGCAGTTTGGGGAACGCTGACAGGCCGTTATTATACGATGGACCGTAATAACAACAATGATCGTACCGAATTGGCATTTAATGCAATTGCACATGCAACCGCAAAATATATCGCACCAACAATAGATGCTGCACTGGATGACGCATACGAACGCGGTGAAAGCGACGAATTTATTTGCCCAACGGTTATAGATGGTGATAAACCAATATCTGCACGCGATGGGTTTATATTTGGAAATTATCGTTCTGATCGTGCGCGCCAGATTGTGCGCAGCATGTTAAGCTTGCGTTGTGAAATGCTGTGTTTTTCCCAATATGGCGAAGGGTTGAATGAAACATGCCCTGCACTGCTTGATGATGTAGATGTACCGAACACATTGGGCGATGTACTGGAACAAAACGGACTGAGTCAATTACGTATCGCTGAAACAGAAAAATACAATCATGTGACGTACTTTATGGATGCAGAACGCAATATAGACTTTCAGCATGGGAAAAAAGTTTTAATTCCATCGCCAGATGTCGCAACATTTGATTTAAAACCGGAAATGAGCGCGATTGAAATCACAGATGCCTTGATACCACAATTGGATAAATATGACGTTGTGATATTGAATTATGCTAATGGTGATATGGTTGGACATACCGGCAACGAAAACGCCACAATTAAAGCCATGGAAACACTGGATGCACAATTGGCGCGTCTTGTCCCAGCGGTGTTAGATTTGGGTGGCGAATTGTTGATTACCGCTGATCATGGCAACGCTGAACAAATGTGGGACGATGTGCACAATGCACCACATACCGCACATACAACGAATCCAGTAAACCTTATTTACGTTTCAAACAACCCAAAACCGCTGCGCGACGGTGGGTTATCCGATATTGCACCCACAATGTTAAAGATTCTGGGATTGTCCCAACCAGCCGACATGACTGGTGTGCCATTGTTATAAAATAAAAACCGCCAATTTGGCGGTTTGTTAATGACTTTTTGTTTTATTTTTAGCAACAAAATCATTTATCATTTTCTGTTGAGTATAATTTTTTACAACTGTTGCCAATGTTTCAGGTGCCAAAAAACCGTATGTAGTGAATTCTTTAACTGTTTCTTCAACAATGTCTATTTCATCACCAACATTTAAGAAATCCGAAGTGCGAATTACATCAACCTTTCCCTTGGTATCTACCACACGTGCGACAACGCGATTTGGAACAGCGTTCGTGATAAACCCCTTGTCTTCAAGTTCATAAGATTGCTTAACACTTAAAACTTTTACAAACTTTTTTCCTGACATAAAAAACTCCTGATGTATACGTATTTTTTAGCACACAACGCAAAAATGTCAATTAAAAGTTATTTTTTGCGCATTTTTTGAAAGAAACTTTTTAATAATGCGGCACTTTCATCTGCAAATTCAGGCAACTGGCGAACTGTTGGCAACCAAAGATGCTTGTCTGTGTCATAAATGCGCGCATTAGACAGAATCCCACCGCCCTTTTCATCAGATGCCGCAAAGAAAACATTTTGAATCCGCGCCAAAGATATTGCGGTTGCACACATTGCACATGGTTCCAGTGATACATATATGTCACAATCGTCCAAGAATTTAACACCAAGCTTTTTACAGGCGCGATTTATTGCAACAATTTCCGCGTGTAATGTAGGATTCTTTTTCTTTTGAACCATATTTTCACCGCGCGCAATAATCTTGCCCCCACGCACAATGACCGCACCGATTGGGACATCGTCATGCTTGTACGCGCGTTTTGCAGAAATTAAAGCTTGCTTCATAAAACTCATATTGTACACTTTACCGTATGGAATCAAAATTGCAAATTATTTCGGGAAAATATCGTGGACGCAAGCTGGCGTTACCACCGCACGCACGTCCAACCCAAAACCGCGCACGTATTGCGCTGTTTAATATGCTGGAATCTGGTATTATTGATACAGATGTAAAACATACTGTTTGGGATGCGTTTGCTGGGTCGGGCGCATTTGGCATTGAATGTATTTCACGTTATGATACAGACACGATATTTACAGACATTGCCCCTGAATCGATTGCAACTGTGCGCAAGAATGTTGCGGCAATTCATGCAGAAAACCAAACAAAAATCATTCAACTGGACGCTGTGGCGGCAATTGTACAATACGCCAAGGCTGCCGATATAGTATTTGTTGATGCACCATATGATGCTGCTGAAATGGGACGCGCATTTATAAACAAACTGGGGCGCAGCGCAAAAAGTGGGACTATTGTTGTCTGGGAACAAGAATCCACAAATGCCGTTGAAGCGAATACGGAGATTTGGGATGTTTTGCGCGATAAAACATATGGTCGGGCGCGTTTCCTTATTTTATTGCGGAAATAATTAAAAATTCCTTGATTTTTCGACAAAAGTCAGTAATAATATGCCCCGCACAGCACCCTTGGAGGCTGTGTAAAATTTAACCAAAGCTATAAAAGGATTTAAAATGGCTATTGAAATATACGCAGAAATTCGCAATGTTGCTGGCAAGGGGGCCGCACGTAGCATCCGCAAAAACAGCAATATTCCAGCTGTTATTTATGGTGAAAAGAAATCCCCTGTTGCGATTGAATTGAACGGTCGTGACTTTGAAACTTTGCTGAAAACGCCTGCTTTGCGGACAAAATTGATTAACATTAAAACCAAAGACGGTGTCGAAGATGCCATGTTGATGGATATTCAATATCATCCAGTATCTGATGCCGTTGTTCACGCAGACTTTAAACGCATCAACGTCAACGAACCTGTTAACGTGGTTGTTCCAGTTGAAGTTATCAACATTGAAACATCCCGCGGTATCAAGGTTGGTGGTGTTTTGA
>CAMHKP010000041.1 GCA_946185785.1 uncultured Alphaproteobacteria bacterium | reverse complement strand
GGTACCAAGGCATTGGGTGCGGGCAACAAAGAAGACGCCGAAGATTTGTTTGCCAAAGCATATGATTTATATTCGTTGTTCTGGGGGTTGAATATGCACCTGATTGATTTGGGCGGTGTTCACGAACAAATTCCAGAATTTTACGAAGCGGTAATTGTTAAAAAAGATGACGACAAAAAAAGCGAAAAAAAGCCGGTAAAAGCCGGTGAAAAGAAGCCCGAAAGTTCCGCGGTAAAGCGTCTTGGTAAATGGGTCAAAGAAAAAGTAAATTGTTGTCTTGAATAATAAAAACCGGCAAATGCCGGTTTTTGTTTGACTTGTTTTTTGGTTGTGCAAAAATCAAATTATGAGAATTGATATTGCGCTGGTAAATCTTGGATTGTTTGAATCGCGGACGCGTGCGGCAAATGCGGTGCGCGATGGTGCAGTGTTTTATGGTGATGCAAAAATAACAAAGCCTAGTTTTGATGTGGAAGATGTGAATAAGGTTTCTGTGCGCGGTATGGTTATGCCATATGTTTCGCGTGGTGGGTTAAAACTGGAACATGCGCTGAAAACTTTTAATATAGATATGCGCGGGCGCAATATGATTGATATTGGATCGTCAACTGGTGGTTTTTGTGATGTTGCGCTGCGTCATGGGGCCCTGCACATTGTTGCGGTTGATACCGGCACCGACCAGATGCATCCGTCATTGCGCAATAATCCAAAGATAGATTTACACGAACAGACCGATTTCCGCAATATAGACGATGCGTTGGTTGCAGATGTTGATATCGCGACAATTGATGTTTCTTTTATTTCTGTGACCAAGATTTTGGATAAATTGGCAACATTGCCGCGGTTGCGCGATGTTGTATGCTTGATTAAGCCCCAATTTGAATGCGGTCCAGAAATATCAACACGTTTCCGTGGCGTTATTCGTGATGATGCGGTGCGTGCGGCAGCGGTGGAAAACGTGACATCTGCGTTCGTTTCGCACGGGTTTAGTCGCGTGGGGCTGACCCAATCACCAATTGAGGGTGGTTCAGGGAATATAGAGTTCTTGGCGCATTTTACAAAAACCTATTAACAACTTGATTATTTGAAATACGGGGTTTATAATTGGCGGGCGTTGCCCTAATAGTCTAGTGGTAAAACACGTCCTTGGTAAGGACGAGTCGCAAGTCCGATTCTTGCTTAGGGCACCAGTTTTTTCGGGGGCGGGGCAATGAAGTGCCTGACAAACACAGAGCTCTTAATCCCAATAAAAGTAATAAATGCGGGGTGGCACCGCGCAAGAATTTGCGCCCCTGCGAGTGTTCAAAAAATGGGTGCCGAAATCCAAATTTGATTTTTGCGCCCAATATTATAAAGGGGTCAAAATGTTATCTTTGAAATCAAA
The DNA here is from genome assembly GCA_946185785.1 of uncultured Alphaproteobacteria bacterium. GTDB lineage: Bacteria > Pseudomonadota > Alphaproteobacteria > Rs-D84 > Rs-D84 > Enterousia. The sequence goes on along the minus strand of CAMHKP010000041.1, from coordinate 3,952 downwards.
ATATCGTACACATACGTGCGGTGAACTGAACGAAAAAAATGTGGGCGAAACTGTCACATTGTCGGGCTGGGTGCATCGTAAACGCGACCATGGTTCATTATTGTTCGTGGACTTGCGCGATAATTATGGTATTACACAGGTCGTTTTTGATGGTGGTGACGAACAACTTGAAAAAGTGCGTCCAGAATCTGTTATTCAAATTACTGGTACAGTTGTTGCACGTGATGCATCACAAATAAATGACAAGATTCCCACTGGTCATATAGAGGTTCAATCACATGAATGGCATGTATTAACAAATGCTGATGTTTTGCCATTCCAAGTGTTTGGTGATGATGATACGGTTGCCGAAGATTTGCGTTTAAAATATCGCTATATTGATTTGCGTCGTGAAAGTTTACACAACAATATTTTAACACGTAATCGCATCATGAAATTCTTGCGCGACAAAATGTGGGATTTGGGTTTTTCAGAATTTCAAACACCAATTTTAACGGTGTCCAGTCCCGAAGGCGCGCGTGACTATATTGTTCCAAGTCGTAATCATCATGGTATGTTCTATGCGTTGCCACAGGCACCACAGCAATTTAAACAGCTGATTCAAATTTCTGGGTTTGACAGATACTTCCAAATTGCACCATGTTTCCGTGATGAAGATTTGCGCGCAGACAGATTGCTGGAATTTTATCAGTTAGATTTGGAAATGTCTTTCGTTGATTTGAAAGACATTCAAGCGGTTGGTAATGAAATTATGCCGGAACTGATTAAAACATTTGTTCCAGATGCCGTTGTCGATCCAAATATTCCACACATCCCATTTGATGAAGCAATGTTGAAATATGGTTCTGATAAACCAGATTTGCGTAATCCAATTATTATTCATGATGTAAGTGAAATATTCCGTGGGTCTGAATTTGGAATCTTTGCAAATGCAGTTGAAGCTGGTTCTGTTGTTCGTGCAATACCAGCACCAAATTCTGCGGATAAACCACGTTCATGGTTTGATAAGTTGGGCGAATATGCAACCAAGGAATTGGGACTTGGTGGTTTGGGCTATATCGTTTTTGCAGATGAAGCCAAGGGTCCAGTTGCGAAAAAGTTAGATGCAGAACGCATTGCAAAACTGCGTGAAATATCGGGTGATAATTCATCATTGTTCTTTGTGTGCGATACGGCTGAAAATGCAGCCAAGGCGGCTGGCAAATTGCGTATCAAATTGGGCGAAGATTTAGGTTTGATAAATCCAAATGAATTCAAATTCTGTTGGATTGAAGACTTCCCAATGTATGAATTGAACGAAGAAACAGGTACAATCGATTTTGGTCATAATCCATTTAGTTTGCCAAAGGGTGAATTAGATGGCGACCCATTACAAATCAAAGCAAACCAATTTGATATGGTGTTAAATGGTGCTGAAATTTGTAGCGGTGGGCTTCGTAACTATAACCCAGACACAATGGTAAAAGCATTTGCTATTGCGGGTTATGGACCAGAAGTTGTAAAAGAAAAATTCGGTGGAATGTATGCTGCGTTCCAATATGGTGCACCACCGCACGGTGGATGTGCGTTTGGTATTGACCGTTTGGTTTCTATTATATTGGGTACAACAAACCTGCGCGAAGTGGTTTTGTTCCCAACGAATCAACGTGGTCAAGATTTGATGTTGGGTGCGCCACGCGAAGTGACCGAACAACAATTACGCGAAGTGCATATACAGGTTCGTAAAAAGAACTAAATAAAACAATAAGAAAACACCGGCATTTGCCGGTGTTTTTTTAGATTTCTAATTAAAACCGTTCATGGTTTTTTACAAATTGGCGCATGTAAGCCGGGTCAAAATTCTGGATAATTTCAGTCCATGAATACGTGCGCTTGCCATCTGGCGTAATTATTAAATCTATTGGTGCAGGTTCCGGTGCAGTTCCACGCATAACAATATAGAATTGTGCCGACATTTGCCCCGCAATAATCTTTAATGTGCCTGTGCCATCGACGTGTGGTAATGATATGCTAAGTGGTTCAATTGTTTCAAAATTACCACGATCATAGTGTCCAACAACATGTAATGATTTTAATCTGGTTTGACCATCATTTAATGCGATTGTTAATGCTTCTTCGGCATTAAGAATATTTATACTTTCTGCAGATGCATAAAAGTCATCTGTACCAATACCGAATATGTATCCACGTTCAAATGTTAAATCAATATCACCATTAAGGTTGTATTCAATATCATGTGCAATATGTCCAGATGTTGTCATTGCTATATCACCAGTGACATATGCATCCGCAACATTCAATGGCATAGTGTCACGCAGTAATTTACCATGTGTTTCAAATTTATTTAATTGTAATGTGATGTCATAATTTGAACCATCGCGTGTGATTGTTGATAAAATGCTGCCACGGTCATTATCGGTAATTGAAAACGTTTGTACGTTTGGTTTTAATGAATAAACAAAATTATTATATTCGTCACCGTTATAGATAAGTTTGTCTGCAGACAAAGAAATATCAACACCCAAATCAAACGGAATCATTAGTGGGTGCATTGTAAAGAATGATAATTCTTCGTATCGTGCCAGATAGTTTTGTGACATGAATGAATCAATGTTTAATATATCTGTCTTTAATGTAATAGCGTTTCCAACAGACGAACCAGTAAACACGTGATTAGCAATGTTAATTGTTAAATCAGATGTCACATTGTTTTTGTATTCGCCAGATACAGTATAAATATTATCGCGCAATGCCTGAAGGTCTATATCAGGGAACCATGTTTTGAAATTGTTGCCATAGATATAGAAGTAATCGTTTTGTACCGCCATTTGCCATGTTTTATCATGTGGGTGAAATACCACCGCACCAGATTCCCATTCAAAATCACCAATCGCATCCGCCATAGATGTTGGTAAAAATGGGAATTTTACACCCAACCAATCAAGCGTCTTATTTTTAGCAAACTTAAATTCAGGGCGAATCTTTTGTTTGTTGATTGTTAATATACCGGCAGCATCATTAAATTCAAAATTTACAATACCGTGTGTACCGAATTTAAGCGCGTTGGAATGCACAGTATTCATATCTGGCATTTTGGTGTTTGATTTTACAGTTATGTTAAATTCATCACCGTTTACCCACAATGACCCAGACATATTTCCATGGGAATATTTATCGCATTTCCACGCAGTTGGTGTGCCGCTAAACAGGCAGATTGTTTTTTTATTGTTTTGTGGCATTATAACCATGATGTCATGTGCACCATCGGCTTCGATTGTTCCGCCGGTAAATGCCATATCATCGGCAATTATTGTTCTTATTTGTAATTTTTCATCGGTACCAATTGCAACAATTTTTATATGGTTAAATTTTTCATTTTTGAATTTTAGATTGCCATAAAAATCAATGTTCAAATTTGTACCCTGTAATACTTTTCCTGGGTTTTCTAAAAATGAAAAATCAAAGTCTGTATCGGTTGATGCCAATTGAATATCGCGACGACCGTCTGGGTATAATTTAATATTTCCAGTCACGTTGTTTGCAACAATATTTCTAAAATCAAAACCACGACCACCATCCCATGTGAAATCCATGGTAATGTTTACTGTTTCGTTTATTTTTGGCGTTTCAAATTCAAACCACTTGTTTATATCATCTGTTTCAATTGAAAATTGACCACTGGCCGATCCGTCATTATACAATTGACCAACGATTTCAAGTTGGCTGTTCTGGTTACGAATAATAAATTCATCGTTTTCGAATGTGACATCATATTTGTGTTGTGCCGTGCGCACCGTTCCAGTAAAACGACCATTTACCAATTCGCCACGAATAATATCATAGTTGTGCGACATAAAATTGACAGTGGTATTATAAAACGTTATTGGGGTATTAAAATCAATTGCATCTAAGTTACGAATTTTAAAATTACCACCGTATATAGAAATAGGAC
>CAMHKP010000040.1 GCA_946185785.1 uncultured Alphaproteobacteria bacterium | reverse complement strand
TCCAGCAAATATTGCTATGCGACATTTATTGGTAATGGTCAAATGCCAACAAATTCTCAGTTGCGTGACGAAGATAACCAAGAAGAAATTTATGACGAAGCATATGCATCACGTATGAATGCGGCAATGAAAACAAAGATTGCTGAATTGGTTGATAAATTTGATACCAAGGCCAAGGCAAAATGTACAGAAACAGTTAAGTCGTGTGCGATGCGTGTCTGTGGTGGTGGTATTGGTGCGGCATGTTATTCGGCGGTATTTGGTAATGCATCAAAAAGTGTGAACGGTCCGGCAACATATGACGAAATCAAAACTGGTTGTGCGGCGGTTGTGAACACAGATGCAAATTGCAAATATGCGGCGGCAAATCCAAATTCAACGGGTACATATTCTTATACATATATAAATAGAGATGCGTTTGACATCTTGTTCCCAGAATATAATGGTGGTGCCGAAGTTGATGTAATTGGTGTCGTGGCAAGTTTGAATTCTTCACTGGCAACAAATTACAGTGATGCAGCAATTGCAAATATGAAAAAACAATGTCAATCTGTTGCGTCAAGTTGTGTAAAATCGTTGTGTGGTAATGATTTTGTAAATTGCTATCGCAATCGTACAGATGTTTATTCTAACTTGACACAAACTGGTGAAACAGCATTTGATAAGTCTATGAACAAGGTTGGGGGTGTGCTGGATTACACAATCGTTTTGGGGTTGTGTATGGATACGGTTAAAAACGCATCTGTATGTGAAGAACACTTGGCTATTGAAGCAGCTAAAATCAAAATGGCGGGTGGTACATCATCGTCAAGTTCTGTTCGTAGTGACTGGATAGACGCAGGTGCTACAAACAGCCTTAAACGAGAAACAGAAAACGTTCAGGCTGTTGATGAAAATGGCAATAATCTTTGCACATCAAAGAAGGGTGACCAAGGCCCATGCAACACCGTTGATGCATCGGGCAACGTTTATGATACACCTGTGATGATATCATATACAACATATGTTCAGTCCCAAGCAGCCGAAGGCATATTCAAAGACGTGTTATATGATATTGAAAAAGAAGCCCAGGCGAAATATAACGCAAAATTGACCAAAGAACAGAATATGTGTATGTCTTCGAACAACGGTGGTATTATCGGTAATCGTGATTTGGGCAATATATTTATGTGGGTAAAATTGAAATCTAACAAGGTTCCAAACAGCTATAGTGTTGACGGTTTGACAACGAATCAGTTTGTTGCCAGCAACGATTTGTATGGTTCGTTCTGCCGTGTGCGTGTCACATTGCAATCGGACGATAAAAAGATTCAAGAATACATGAAGAACAAGTCTTGGACAACGGCATACTTTGCCACCGGTGACAGCTTTACATGCGGTTCTTGGATTCCAGAAAAAGATTTGGAAGCAATCGCACAAGATGTTGCTGACAAGAAAGTTGGCACAATGAACGATGCGTCACATAAATCGACACGGTTCTGGACAACGTTGTTGGGTACCGTTGGCGGTGGTGTTGGCGGTGGTTATGCCGGCAATGCAATTGTTAACAAGATTCAAGAAAGCAATGGTTTGGGTGGCTTGTTAAAGGGTAATACAAAATCAGCTGCATCGATTAGTGCACGTGCAAGCGAAGCTGATTTAGCAAACGCTGAAAAGTGTGTTGATTACTTGTCAAGATCCAGCCAGAGTGATGTTAATACTGGTATCAGTTATGCTCGCAAGATTTCATCATTGCGCAGCGATGCGGATGCGTTGTCATCTAAGGTGACAACAGCTGCTGCAACACCAGGTACGCTGGTTGTCAAGGATGCCGTAAGTGTTCAAAATCCAAATTATACAACCGCTTCGGGTGTTGCGTCTGCTGTATCTGCAGCAGCTGGCACAGGTGCGTTGGTTGTTAAAGATGCCGTAAGCATCCAAAACCCGAATTATACAGTAGCGGTATCTGGTGCAAATACTGTTGTGAAAAACGCAGTGACAGTAGAAAATCCAGCATTTGATACATTGAAAGTAACGGCTAGAGGATATGTTGATGAATTGTGTCAAAAATATCGTACAGCAAACATGACGGATAATGCTGATGTTGTATGCGATAGAGACAAAGATTTGAATGATATCAATGTGTTCTTGAAGGGAATTCTTGATGGTGGAACGATTGTTACTACAAATCAAGATGGTGATGCAAATGCAAATAGGCTGAACAGTAATACTGTAAGTGCTGTAGCATTTGAATCTAGTGTAAGGAGAACTATAGAAGCTATAGATGCTATGGGTACTGTAAGTGCCGAAATAACAATTCCTGCTGATACAGTGGTGACAAATGGTAGTGTCACAATTGGTGGACAAACGATTGCTTTACCAGCTGGCACAGAAACAATGGTGGCGACAGGTAATATACCGCAATACATAACTGTCCCAGCGGGTACACCGGTTGGTGTCAATCGTATGGTGACTGTCGATGGTCAAACATTTGCATTACCTGCAAATGTTGCCACAATAAGATCTACAACAAGCACGAATAGTGTACCACAATATATCACAATTCCAGCAGGTACACCTGTTGTGAATGGTCGTGTCACTGTTAACGGTCAATCGTTTGCATTGCCAGCAAATGTACAAACGATACGTTCTAATGACACAACAGCTGATGTACAGTCATTGCGTGATCGTTGCCAAGACATTGTGACCAGTGCGGCTGATAAAGAACAAAAACAGGCAAAACAACGCATATTGGGTACAGCAATTGGTGCTGGCGTTGGTGCAACAGCTGGTGGATTGTTGATGTACAAGGCGACATATGATATCCAGAAAGCGAATTTGGATGCCGAACAAAAGGCTGCTATCGAAGAATGGATGAACAATGTCGGCCGTCATATCACATGCTATATCGGTTCCGATGAAGCCGGTAATTATGGCGATATGATTTCGACCAGTTTGGAATAGTTTTTAACTTGAAAGCAAAGACCGCCCATTTGGGCGGTTTTTTTGTTTCAATCTGTCCTTGCTCAACAACATTTTTTATGTTAAAATTAAAGTTAAGAGAGAATATGAAAACACTTATCAGTTTTTTAAGTGTGTTGCTGTGTGTCGCGCCGTTTGGCGTGGTTTCTGGCGCTGTGCCGTCTACTGCGGGTAATAATTTAACTGCGTATAATGGCGAAGGTGGTGCGGCAAATAACAATCGTTGGAATGCTGCTATGAACAGCCGCAGTGGCGGAAACGAAACAAATGCGACTGCGGATTTTGGTAATTGTAATGCCCTTATTATGCGATGTGCACAACCAAAGTGCAGCAATGGTGGTTGCACCGATATGTCGGTGACGTTTGCTATTGTTAACGGATGTGTGCAATCAAGCGCGCAATGCAAGCAATACGGTGATGAATTAACACAATATATCTCTGCACAATTGGTCGCGCAGAATACTGCCAAGGCAAATGCATCTGCGGCCGCTGCACAAAATGCCGCTGCACAGGCTGCTGCACAGCAAAGTGCGCAACAAATGGCACAAATGCAGGCGCAAATGCAACAGATGCAGGCGGAAATGGCGGCACAAAACGCACAAACGGTTGCACAATTACAAAGCGCACTAGAAGAACAAAAACAATTAACCGCAAACGCAATTGCCGAAGCGACAGCGGTACGTGAAGCACCGACACAACAAACAGCACAATCAAGTGCGGGAAATGATTTAAGCGCGTCGCAATTGTCGGCGGCGGAACGCGGTGTGTCGGCTGATATTTTGGCGCGTGAACAGATTTCTGGTCAGATTTTATCGTCTATTGAAAATGCCGAAACGCAATTAAAGGCGTTAAAAGCAACAATGAATGATACTTTTAGTTATGCGGGTTGTGATTCACGCGGAAATAACTGCACTGGACCAAAGCGCGTTAAAATGTTTAAGCAGAAAGCCGAAGGTTTCTTTGATCCATATGAAAGCGTGTTGGACGAATTGTATGATGCGCTGGTTCTGGCACAATCGGTCGGTGTTAATATTACCGATATATACATGATGCTGAACGGTTCTTGCAATCTGTGGGGTAAATATTTGTGTGGATTGGGTGCCGATAGTCGTAAACAGTTGGTTTGTGACGAAGTTCAAGTAGAATACAAAGAAGGCCAACGTGTTGTGACCGGTGAATCAAAGTGTCATTATGAAGAAACCAATGCATTGCCAACATATTCATCGACACAGTGTCCAGATGGTAAATCTGTAAAGGGTGGAAATGTTCGTGGTGGGCATGAATGTGTGATTGGACAAATCATACCACCAGAAGATGATATATCTTGTACACTACAAGAAACACTAAATGATGTTAATACTTCGGATGATGATAACAAGGTTCAACGCGATTGGTTGTGGGCAGAAACAACAGACAGTGGTGCGAATATTCGTGTTGGGTGTGCGTCATCTGCGCTGGAATCGTCTGTGTTGTTCCGTAATCGTAAAAAACAGGCTAAAATAGATATCGAAACATTACAAAGAATAATATCACAAGATGAATCTATAACATTACATGGTCGCAGTTTGATTACTGGTGATGAAGAAGTAAGCAAGACAAAATATTGTGCTGTGGGTGAAAAATCATATCCAGATTTAAAGAAGTGGGTTGCAACCAAGGGTTTGCCGAAAAATATTTGTATGGACGAAAGGACTGCAGAAAACCAAGTGCGTAACGAAGGTGTGTTGACATTAGATGGAGAATTGAATGTTGTATTTGCAGATGCAGACAAGATTTATAATAAATGTAAAGATAAAGGATATGAAGATTGCGTTGATAGTACAGGAATCGACAGAGTAAATTACATGAATACGGCAAAAAAATGTTGTTTGCCTGCTGATGGTATTGTGTGTTTAGCATATAGTAATGGCGAAGCATGGAATGGAAGCTGTGTGTGTAGGGGTGATACAAAGGATGTTACAAACTATCGCCAAGATAAAAAAATGTGCATGTCATTGGTAGATTATTGTGCAGCGGGCGGAAAAATGCCAAAATCCAAAAACCCAAAAACCAAAGAAGAAAATGATTGCTGGAAGGATTGCAAGGAATATTGTACCCAAAATAAGACCAATATGTGTAAAATAGGTGGGGAATTGCAAAAAATTGACAGTAAAGAAAAATGTGTCGATAAGTGGGATGAAAATATAAAGCAATGTACATGTACAAAAGAGAAAAAATAAAAAATCTTACCCGTTCAATTTTATGTGTCGCAGCGTTATGTGCACCGGCGGCTGTGTTTGGTGCGGACTATTCTTGTGATACTGAAGATAATATGGTGAATCCTGCGTTGGCGTTGTGTTCAACACATGTGTATAATATCGGACAAACACAAAATCCATCT
>CAMHKP010000039.1 GCA_946185785.1 uncultured Alphaproteobacteria bacterium | reverse complement strand
ATTTGGCTATCAAACAGAATAACACGTTCAATAAAAAGGGTGATGCAGTTGCGTGATTTTGATCCATCGCTGCAGTCCTTTTTGGGTTCGTTCATAAATGTTTTATTAAAGACATTTGTTTTCATAATTGTGTTAACAACTGTTGGGGTGCAGATGACATCGATTGTTGCGGTGTTGGGCGCAGCGTCATTGGCAATTGGTTTGGCATTACAAGGTACATTACAAAACTTTGCCGGTGGCGTTATTATTTTGATGTTCAAACCATTTCGTGTTGATGACATTATTGAAACCGCCAGTGGTAAAATCGGTGTTGTGAAAAAAATAATGATGTTCACAACAGAATTACATACATTTGATAATCAGGTTGTGTTTTTACCAAATGGTGCATTGGCAAACGGAATAATTACTAATTTGTCGGATGGAAAAAATCGTCGTACCGATTTAACAATAAGTATTTCGTATGGTGATGATGTATCTAAGGCGCGCGCGGCAATACTGGATGTATTAAAGAAAGACAAACGTATATTGAAAAACCCAGCACCAGTTGTGTTCGTTTCGTCATTGGCGGACAGTGCAGTTGTGTTAACGGTGCGTTTCTGGACACATTATTCAGATATGTATGCGGTTGCCGCAGACTTGAATGAACAGTTGTATATGACATTGCCGAAAAAGAAAATTCATTTTCCATTTCCGCAAATGGATGTACATATTAAAAAATAATTTTACCCGCGTATGCGGGTTTTTTGTTATTTCGTTCCTAGATATTTTTAACCCATTGTTTGATACAATATTTATGGCGGATGTAAAAATAACTAATGGGGGAAAATATGAAAAAAATATCAATGATTGCGATTGCATGCTTGGCGGTGTCTGGGGGTGCAAATGCTGCGATGAATGCTGGAACGCCTGGTGGTTTTTCCGGTGGTGAAAATGTTGTTTTGACAGTTGAACAAGTCAAAGGCATGAACGATAATTCCAAGGTCTGGGTCGAAGGTGCCATTATTCAAAAAAATGGCGATGAAAAATATATGTTCCAAGATTCCACAGGTACAATCATGGTTGAAATAGACGATGATGCGTGGCATGGATTGGTTATCGGTCCAACCGATACGGTTCGTATATTTGGCGAAGTCGACCATGGTTTGTTTAATACAGAAATCGACATAGATTATATCGAAAAACTGAATTAAAAAATCGCCCGTTTGGGCGATTTTTTTGTTTGTTATTTTTTACCGATTTGTTAATTGTAATTCGATACGGCGGTTCTTTTGCAGGTCGGCTGGGGAATTACCCAATTCAACTGGATATAATTCGCCAAAGCCACTTGGCAACAGGCGGCGTTTTGATACACCGTTTGCCGATAATTCATTTGCCACCGCGGTTGCACGCAGTAATGATAATTGCATATTATTGCGGTATGCGCGTGTCCCCGGTATAACAGTTGTCTTATCTGTGTGTCCATCAACACGAACAATCCAATCTATGTCCGATGGAATCTTGTGTTCAAAATCTTTGATAACGTTGGCAATTAAACGCAATTGGTTTTTGCCGTCTGCGGATAATTTATATGAACCGCTGGCGAATAAAATGTCGCTTGATATTATAAAGCGGTCACCATCGGCGCGCAATGTTGTGCGGTCGCCAAGGGCTTCCTTAATCGCGCGATAGAAGGCTGATTGATATTGGGCAACCTTGTTCAATTCAGCAACCTTGTCAGCCAATGCTTTGTTCAGGCGGTTTGACATTTCAACATATTGAATTTCTTGGTTGCGCGATTTTTCTTCGGCTGCATCCAGAGCGGCCTGAAGTTTTGTGATTTGTTCAGCCAATTCAGCATGCTGGGCAGATGCTTCGTCATGCAACTGTGCGCGTTGTTGTTCCAATTCTGCAATCTGTTCTTTATCAATTGTTGCCTGATTCAATTGTTCGGTTAATTCGTTAACCTTGGCTTCGTATGCGTTAATCAAATCTTGGATACTTAAATCGGTTTCGTTTAATTCGTTGATAAGTTCTGCGTTGTCATTGCCCAATGTTTCCAATTCATTACGTGCCATGATAAGTAATTGTTTGGCTTCCTGTTCATCGGCACGCATTTGGTCAATCGTTAATGCCTGTTCAGCAGCAGTTGCCTTTAATTCAGCAACAGTCTTTGCGCCGCTTTTCTTGTTAAACACACTGGTCGTGGTCCACAAAAACACGAACATGATAAGCAAGAATATAAGTATAATCACCAAATTAGAAAACAAATCTACGAAGCCAGGCCACGTATTTGTGTTTTCGCGATAACGGACATTCAGCATGGTGTTTTTCTCCCTCTGTTTAAATCTCTACTCCCAACGCGCAACAGTCTTGTCCAGACGTTGAACGGATTTGTTCAGTGCGCGTGCCGCAGAACCAATTTGTCCCAATGTGACATCTGGGGTTGCGGTGTGCGTATGCGCAGCAAAATAATCTTCGGTGTCATGCAAAATTGAATTTTGAACAATTTGTACCTGAAGTGCCAAGAACCCGACAACCAAGCTGCCGCCCAGACCAAGTATGGAACTGGTGAATGCGGTTGCCATGCCAGCCAATGGACGCGCAAGTCCAGCCTGCATAGATTCCAAAACAGATTCATCCATCATATCAAGGCCGCTGATTATTTCAGCAAAACCGCCAACCGTCAGCAACAGCCCCCAGAAAGTTCCCAGCAGTCCCAAGAAAATCAGGACATTTGTTATATAGCGCATGGATTCACGATCATCTTCGAATCGCAACAGAATCAAATCAAGAATGCTCTGTAGTGCAGATGCCGAAATACGTGACGGACGTGGTGATAACATCTGGGCAACCGGACGTAAAATGCGTGGGGGCAGGTTTCCACCACGTTTGCCATTGCAATAGTTATACAACCAACGATATTCAGGAAGCAGGCGAAACATCTTTACAAAGCACAACCCGATACCAAACAAAGTCGTGCCAATAATAATGCCGTTTAGTACGATGTTTGCCGTTGCAATCTGCATAAAAGGGTCAAAAAACAATATGATACCCGCAACCAGCATCACTATAAACAATACCATACGGTTAAGATTTAAATGAAATCTGTTCAATGGACTATCCCTCTTATTATTAGGATGGTAGTAAAAATTTTATGGGCAAGTCAATTGGATTATTCACTAATTATATGTTAATTTACGAAAAAACTTGATTTTATTAAAATTTTGCGCATAATTGTGGTCGTTCCTGCTGGCGACATGGGGTCGTCGGCTGAGTAGACCAAAGGAAATAAAATGGCTTATTACGAAAGTGTCTTGGTTTTCCGCCAGGACTTGACCGAACCGCAGGTTAAAGAAAAAGCGGCTAAATTTACGGAAATTATCAAAGAACTGGGGGGCAGTGTTAAATCCACAGAATTCTGGGGATTGAAGAACTTGGCCTATGTTATTCGTAAAAACCGCAAGGCACACTATGTTATGTTGAACATTGAATTGCCTGGTGCCCAGATTTCAGAATTGGAACGTCGCAGCCGTATTGACGAAGACGTTATCCGTTTCTTGAACGTACGTGTCGACGAATTGGCCACAACGCCATCCGTCATGATGAAAAAGAATAGCGAAGAGGGTGAATAATGGCAGTTCGTGCAGCAATTTATCGTAAAAAATCAAACCCATTAAAGGGCAAGGTTATAGATTATAAAGATGTTAAGATGTTGTCACACTATATCACAGAACGTGGTAAAATTGTGCCATCACGCATCAGTGGTGTTTCCCAGAAAGATCAACGCGCTTTGGCGACAGCTATCAAACGTGCGCGTCATTTGGGGTTGATGCCATTCGTTAGAAACAATTTGGGCTAAATCAAATTCTATGGGTGTTTGTCGTGTTTGTCGCCCCTTATGTAACATTTGTACACTACGGGACGTCGAACACTTTCAATCCCCACATATAATTTGATTTATAAAAATGATGTTTGGGCGAAAGCTCTAACTTAAAATAAAAAGGACAGACAAAATGAAAGTTATCTTAACAGAAAAAATTACAAAATTAGGCAACATTGGCGATACAGTTGAAGTTAAAACTGGATTTGCACGTAATTTCTTGTTGCCAAATGGCAAAGCAATGCGCTGGACACGTGAAAATGTTGCGTTGTTCGAAGCGAAAAAAGCAGAATTGGTCGCACGCGAAGTTGCAGCCAAGAAAGAAGCAGAATCTCATGTTGATGCAGTTAAATCTGCAAAATTGTACATGATTCGCCAAGCTGGTGATACTGGTCAATTGTATGGTTCGGTGTCTTCACGTGATATCGCACGCACTTTGAAAGAAGCTGCAAATGTCAACATCACATCAGCTCAGGTTTTGTTGGGTTCACCAATCAAATCTATTGGTGCATTTGATACAAAAATCGCTTTGCACCCAGATGTTATCGTTCCAGTCAAGGTTTATGTCGCCCAGACTCAAGACGAAATCGAAGCATTGGTTGCTGGTAAGGTTTTGACTTTCGGTACCAAGAAAGTTGAAGAAGAATCAGCAGAAGAAAAGCCAGCTGAAGAAGTTGCAGAAGAAAAACCAGCAGCCGAAGCGCCAGCCGAAGCTGCGGAAGCAACAGAAGCAGTTGCTGAATAATAAAATTGTTTGGTTACGAAAAATCCCGCGGTTAACGCGGGATTTTTTTGTCGCATACAAATCATTGTTGCATTATAATTGCGACAGAAATGAAATTAGAATCAAATGGTATTTTAATTGGACTAAACCCCATCGGTGAACGCGATTCGGTTGCGCATATTTTTACGCGCGATTTTGGCATGATGCATGGTGTTATGCGTGGGGCCCAGATTGCGCGCAAGAATCGTGCGCTGGTGGGGCAGGTCGGTTCTGTTATATGGTCTGCGCGTCTTGATTCACAACTGGGGGCGTTTCATTGGGAGGCGGCCGAAAATTTATCAGCACGTTTGATGGTTGATATGAAAATGTTGACCTATATGAATGTGGCTTTCTCGTTATTAAATGCGTTGTTGCCAGAACGCGAATCATACACAGATTTATATGATTTAACAGAATCTTTGTTGCGAACAATTTCGTGTGATAATGCAAATGTGCAATATTTAAATTGGGAAATGGGGTTGTTGCGTGAACTGGGGTATGCATTGGATTTGTCGCATTGTTCAGGGTGTGGTGCAACAGATAATTTAAATTATTTATCACCAAAAACGGGGCGGGCGGTATGCGATAAATGTGCCGCACCATACATAAATAAGTTGTATCGTTTACCATTAAATCTGGATACGACAATGCATTTTGTATCGGGTGTTTGTACCCAGATTGGCGTTGATGTTCCACCGGCACGTTTATATTTATCACGTATGTAAAATAT
>CAMHKP010000038.1 GCA_946185785.1 uncultured Alphaproteobacteria bacterium | reverse complement strand
GGGATGTTGTCAGCGTGCGATTGCAGCAAATCCAGATCCAGGTATAACTGATGATGATTGTAGGGAATATAATAGTCATGGATACTCATGTACTGCTGCCACTGGGGCTGCGGCATGTCCGAACTCATTTGATTCAAATAGTAATGTCACGATAACGTGTAATTTATTCCAAAACGGCACTACTGGTACGTGTACGTGTACACCTAGTATTGCTGACACTTGTACACATGGTTCATGCAGTACCAGCAGCGATTGTACGAACGTGAACTGGCCACGTTGTAATAATGGATGCTGTGTCATTGGTGATGCGCTAGAACTTTGTGATACGATGTCTTGCACCCCCGGCACCTCAGGTAATAGCTATTGCAAGAAAAATGGATATGATGGTGGTTGTAATAGCGATGGCTGCTGTGAAGGATTGGAATTTAATCCAATTTTGAATTAATGCACGATATTATGCGGACGGGATGATTGTTTTAGCATCGTGAAAAGGAAAACAATTGTGTTGAATATATTCAAAAAAATTGTTTTTGTTGCGCTTGTTGCACTGTTTCACGTGTATGAAACATGGGCGGCTGGTTACGGTCTTCCACAAACAGGAATCTGCTATAAATCATTGCCGGGTTCGGGGTATTCCAGTACACAAACAGGGTGCTCTTCGTGGTGCAGGGCAAATGGTTATAACTATTGGGGTGACGGTACCAGAATGTGCAGTTCATCTAGCAATACAGATGGGTCTGGATGTTTGTGTTATAGTAACGAGGATTCATATGCGGTTGGTTTTGGTTCAAGATGCTATTGGTCCAGTATAAATGGGTCTTATGTAAATAGATGTTACCCCGGTTATGTAAGTTTCCATTTGGAAAACTTGATTGTCATTCATGGTTGTGCGCAAAGTCCTGCTGTTTCATGTACAACAAGCGCTTCGTGGACAACCAGTGCGAGTTGGGGCAGTTCTGTGGTGTACAGGAAACGTATGTATTGTTCGACTGGTAATGGTTTTTGTTATGAATCAACGTTGCACGAATTTGCATGTAATATTGGGTATTATTATACCGGTTCTATGTATGGTGCTAATGGTTTTACACCATCGGGTACTGGATATGATACATATTCGTCTATCTATGATTCTTTTGTTTGTACGCGTTGTCCGGCGGCGTACCAAGCACCAATGGCAAACCCAGTTTATGGCACAACGTCTGGTTATGGCGCGTCAGCGGTGACAGAATGTTATCAACCACCGCAGGTTTCTGGAATTCAAAATTCATACGGTACATATACTTGGGTGTCGTCATGTTTTACATGCGGTTCGGCATCGTTGGCATGTATAACATCAAGTCATTGTTTCAGCCAGGGCTACACCAGTTGTACCACCGGTGGTTGCTGTGCCAACAAGTGTAATACATATGTATGCCAAACAACATCCGCCACCGGCAATTATAACGTGTCATCCCAATGTTATGCCCATGGTTATGGTTCATGCGTGAACAGTTGCTGTTCAAATGCATGTGCCGGGGGCAGTTCTGCGGTTTGTGGGAACGGTGGTTCTGCGGCTTGTCGAACATTGGGGTATAATAACTATGCAACATGTACCGATGGTTGCTGTTCTGGGACAAAGTGCGTTGCCAGTTATGGTAAACGTGCTTTAACATTGGGACGCTGTACAAGTGATTCAGATTGTGCCACTGATACCAGTGAATATGATTATTCGTGTAATACAACAACGGGATGTTGTGTGCGTGCCGAAGTATGCCCATTTAGTACACCGTGTAGTACGATTGCCGATTGTAATGTTAGTCTTGGAACACCATCTTGTACAAATGGATGTTGTACATATTCACATACTGAGCCGGTTTTATGTGCACATGGGGAATGTGCCGATGGTTGTCCAACAAGCTATCCACGTTGTGATTCTAATGGTTGTTGTGTAAAAGGTACTACGGTAGAGGCTTGTGATACAATGTCGTGTACCACTAAAGGACAATGTATACGAGCAGGCTATCTTCAATGCGAAGATGGTTGTTGCACTGGCAGTAATACTACACCATACGACCCATATATTCAATGATAATGAAAAACAGGCAATCAAACGATTGCCTGTTTTTTTATTTTAATTTTTCGGCATATCCACGTGCCAATTCATCACAACGTTCGTTGAATTCTTCGCCCGCATGCCCCTTGACCCAAACCCAATGAATTTCAATGTTTTGTGCCAGTTCGTCTAATTTTTGCCATAAATCTTGATTCTTGACCGGTTTTTTATCTGCAGTGCGCCAATTGTTTTTCTTCCAATTTTTCATCCACGTCATCATGCCGTTTTTGACATATTGGCTGTCCGTATGAATTTCAACCGCATTATGTCGGTGTGCCGCGGAAAGCGCGCGAATCACCGCCATCAATTCCATACGATTGTTTGTTGTGTCCGATTCGCCACCGTTGCGTTCTGCAATGTTTTTTCCATCGGTTGCGACAAACGCCCAGCCACCAGGGCCGGGATTGCCAAGACAAGAACCATCTGTCCAAATTTTTAGCATTTTATGTACCTTCTTTTTATGATATAATAACATAAAATGACTTATGATGCCAACGCTTTGAAAGATATGGCGGGTGCAGTGCGCGCCGATGCGTTGCGCGCGTTGCTGTGCGCGCGTTCGGGACATGCCGGAATTGTTCTTGGGGCGGCTGATATTATTACCGCAATATTTGCGAATTCTATGCGACGTGGAATTGACCGATTCGTATTGTCGGCGGGACATGGTTCGGCATTGTTATATGCGACATTAAAATTGGCTGGGTATAAAATTGGCGGACTGGATTCTTTCCGTAAAATCGGTGGGTTGCCGGGGCATCCGGAATATGGTATCGATGGCGTTGATGCAACAACTGGACCATTGGGTCAGGGGGTCGCCAATGCGGTTGGTATCGCGTTGGGGGAAAAAATTCAAAAGTCTAATGCGCGTGTGTATTGTATCTGTGGCGATGGCGATTTAAGCGAAGGTGTCGCGTTCGAAGCAATTTCGTTCGCTGGGCGGTATAAATTAAACAACCTTGTTTTATTGTGGGATGATAACGGAATCACGATTGATGGTGTGGCGCAAACAGATCTGAATGTCCCGTCACGTATGGCGGCGGCGGGCTGGAACGTTGTGTCGGTTGATGGTATGGATGGCGAACAAGTAAGCCACGCAATTGCCGATTCGCATCGTATGCAACGGCCAACGTTTATTCAATGTAAAACAGTTATTGGCGAATATTCATCGCGCGCTGGAACTGCGGCGGCACATGGGCTGGCGCTGGATGGTGCGGAACTGGATTCGTTGATTAAAAAATTAGATTCGGCAAATGGTCGTAAACTGTGGGCAAATGTGGCGGCACAACCGGTTGCACCGGCATTACCACAAAAACCACTTGGGTTGTCGCATGTAAAAACACCGGTTGCACCGTCTGTAATTTCAACACGCGAATTGTCTGGAATGTATCTTGATGCAATGCTGGAATCTGGGGCTAATATCATCGGGGGCAGTGCGGATCTGGGGCATAGCACCAATGTTCATGTGAAAAATTCGGTTAATATTACGGCGGGGAATTTTAACGGAAACTATATAGATTACGGTGTGCGTGAACATGCGATGGCGGCAATTATGAACGGTATGGCGGCATGTGGTTTGCGCCCGTATGGTTCAACGTTCTTGGTGTTCAGTGATTATATGCGTCCGGCAATGCGGTTGTCTGCGATGTCGGGGTTGCCGGTTATTTATGTCTTAACACACGATAGTATTGCGGTTGGCGAAGATGGTCCAACGCATCAGCCGATTGAACAATTGGCTTCATTGCGACTGATTCCAAATATGAACGTGTTTCGCCCATGTAATATGATAGAAGTTGCATATTCTTGGCGGTTGGCATTGTTGGAAAAATCGCGCCCATCATGTATCGTTCTGTCGCGACAAAAGTTTCGCCAGATTCCGTCCCCAAATGGTGCGGAAATCAAGCGTGGTGCGTATGTGATTCAGGCGGCTAAATCTGCGCGTGTGCGTATAACACTGGTCGCAACCGGGGCAGAGGTGCCATTGGCGGTGGATGTCGCAAAAATACTGGGTGATAATGTTCAAGTGGTAAGTATGCCATCGGTTGAACGTTTCCGTGAACAAGGCGCATTGTATAAACAACAAATTTTGCGTGGGTTTGTTGTCGCGATTGAGGCTGCATCAACAACACCATGGTTTGAATTTGCCGATGCTGTTATTGGGCTGAACCGATTTGGTATATCGGGGAACGGCGCAGCGGTGTATTCAGCATATGGTTTTGACGCAAATCAAATTGCACGCGAAATAATCAGTAAAGTTAAAAGATAAAAATGGCGGACTATGTTTTTGTTTCTTCGTCTGGCGCGGAAATTCCAATTATAATCACAACGCGGCGTGGTGCGCGAAATATAACGTTGCGCCCAAAAACCACCCCGACACACGAAATAGATGTGACAAAACCATGGATTTCATCAGATAAATCTGTGATAAAATTTATCGAATCAAAACGGCGCTGGATTGAAAATATCTTTGCGCGCGCACCGCAAAAACGCACGCTTGTGCCGGGGGATGAAATCGAATTTTTGGGGCGGACGGTTGTATTACAGCATGATTCAACGCGGCGCGCCAATCACTTTATTATTCATGATGATATGCACGCGACATTGGTCATTGGGGGCGGGGCGGAAATGTTCGAAAGTCGCGTTCGCAATTTTGTAAAAGCTGAATTTTTGAAAACTGCGCGCGAAATGATTAAAACCGCGCCACGTGAATTGTGGCCGACACGTGTTGTTGCACATGACACAACATCCCGTTGGGGCAGTTGTTCAACCACGGGTACAATGTCGCTGTCGTGGCGATTGGCGTTCGCACCAATGGACGTAATGCGGTATGTTGTTATGCATGAATTGGCACACCGAAAACATATGGATCATTCGCCAGCGTTCTGGGCATTCGTTTCAGAATTATATGGTTTTGGGGTTGAACGCGCAAAACGGTGGCTGAATCAGCATGGCGCAGAATTGCACGAATATTTTTAATCCTTGAAATCTGGGATTTTTTAGTTATATTTAAAATGCTATGAATAAAAATATGATTTCTTTTTCGTTTTTGCATCACGCCCGTGCGGGTGTGTGTTTCTAGCGTTCATATAAAAATTATGATATAATGCGTACGATATGTATGCGATTTTCCGTAAATATACAAATAAAAATAGGGAATAACGAAAATGGAATTAAAACCAACAAAACCTTTATCGGGATTTATAGAATTAACGCCGGTACAACAGCGGTGCTTTGATTATTGTGCGGCGCGCATGCAGAATGTCTTGCGCGTGGCTGGCTTTTCATACTTGGATTTGCCGGCTATT
>CAMHKP010000037.1 GCA_946185785.1 uncultured Alphaproteobacteria bacterium | reverse complement strand
GCGGTCAAAACATTGGGTAAAATAGTTTTATTCCCAGTTCGTGGACCATTAAAAGTGTTGGGCTCGTTTGTTAAATTCATGTTGCGCGAAGATGCCGCCGATGCTGAATATGTTGAAGAAACAGAAAAAGATAATGATGGGGATCAAGAATAGTAATGGCAATTAAGAATCCAAATATTTTCAAAAAAGCATTCGCTGTTGTGCGCATAGTTCTGTTCTGGACTGGGATTTTTATTCAGGTTCCAATTATATTTTTATTACCAACGGGACCGAAATCTGTTGCATATATGCGCGTTTATATGTGGTGGTTAAAGGTCACAACGGGTTTGCGTGTGCGTGTGCATGGTGAATTGACGTCTGCGCGACCATTGCTGGTTGTATCAAATCACATATCGTTTTTTGAAATTGCGATGTTGTCTTATGCATTTGGTGGCAGTTTTGTTGGCAAGCGCGAAGTCTCACGTTGGCCGGTTGTTGGTCCAATTGCGAAAAAATTTGGGGTTGTATTTATTGATCGTAACCCTGCAACAGCAGCCCAGGCATTAGATACAGTAAATAAACAGTTATCAAAACTGACATACCCATTGTTTATCTTTGCCGAAGGTACAACGACCAACGGTGCATATGTAAAGCCGTTTAAAAGTGCGATGTTTAATATTGTGGAAAATTCTAATATTACGGTTCAGCCAGTTGTTGTGAATTATCGTACACATCGTGGTGATGTAATTAGTGATGAAGATATCGCAAATCATTTGGCATATTTTTCTAATGCTAAAATGGATATGGGGCCATTGGCGGTACGCGAACGCAAAGCGTTTTGGCAATTATTTCACGTCATGGCATTGGGTGGATTTATGGTTGAAATAACCGTTTTGCCAGCACCCGACATAACGGGCATGGACAGAAAACAAATCGCAGAAAAATTACATGAAATGGTTTCTGCAAAATATATGGAAATAAAAGATAAACCTGCAACTAAGTAAAGAGTAGTAAGATGAAAACAGCAATTACACCAACACGTGCCGAAGACTTTAGTCAGTGGTATCAAAATTTAATCGTTGCCGCAGATTTGGCAGAAAGTGCGCCTGTGCGTGGGTGTATGACAATTAAGCCATATGGTTGGGCAATTTGGGAATTAATGCGCGATGAAATGGACAAGCGTATCAAGGAAAATGGCGTTCAAAATGCAAACTTCCCATTACTGATACCAATCGACTATTTTAATCGCGAAGCGGAACATGTTGCTGGCTTTGCCAAGGAAGCCGCGGTTGTCACACATTATCGTTTAAAAAAGATTGACGGTAAATTGCAACCAGATCCCGATGCGGAATTGACTGAACCATATGTGATTCGTCCAACGTCTGAAACGATTATTGGCGAAGCAATGTCGCGCTGGGTCAAATCATATCGCGATTTACCAATGAAATTGAATCAGTGGGTTAATGTTATGCGTTGGGAAATGCGCCCACGTATGTTCTTGCGTACATCTGAATTTAACTGGCAAGAAGGGCACAATGTGTTCGCCACACATGACGAAGCGAATGCTGATGCGCGTAAAATGCATAAAATGTACGGTGAATATATGCGCAATGTGCTTTCAATTCCGTGCATTATGGGTGAAAAAACACCAGAAGAAAGATTTGCCGGTGCAGACCATACGTACACTGTTGAACAAATTATGCAGGACGGCAAGGCTTTACAGGCGGGAACATCGCACGATTTGGGACAACATTTCGCAAAATCTTTTGGTATTCAGTTCTTGGGTACCAGTGGTAAATTGGAACATGCGTGGACAACCAGTTGGGGAACATCGACACGTATGATGGGTGGTTTGTTTATGACACACAGCGATGATGATGGCTTGGTTTTGCCACCGGCGGTTGCACCATATCAAGTTGTGATTATTCCAATTACACGCGATGAAACAGCAGACGATTTGAATGCGTATGGACATGCACTGGCTACAAGATTGCGTGGTGCTGGCGTTCGCGTTTTGGTTGACGATTCTGATATGCGCAGTCCAGACAAAATGTGGAAATGGATTAAGCGTGGTGTTCCATTACGGGTAGAAGTAGGCAGTCGCGAAATGGAAACAGATGCAATAACGGTCACACGTCGTGATATTGGTAAAGATTCCAAGAAAACAATTTCATCGGCTGAATTTGTTGCGCACGTTAATGATATGTTGCGTCAGGTGCAATATGATATGTTGGCTGCAGCACAAAAACGCAACGAATCAATGATTCATAATGTCAACGATTTGGCAGAATTGGATGCAGCATTGGAATCTGGTAAAATTGGATTTTTCCGTATCAAGTACGATTTAACAACAAATGATAAATTTGATGCGATGATGGAAAAGTATAAAATTTCACGTCGGTGTTTGGACGACAACGACCCAAGTTATGTGTTCGTTGCAAAATCTTATTAAAAAACGGGGCAACGCCCCGTTTTTTATCGGGTGCGTAACATACGCACATCGTCAAATTCTGGATAGCGACTGAACATAGTTCGGGCGATTGGACAAATTGGCAAAACATTGCGGTGCTGTTCCCGCGCAATTTGGCATACGCATCGCACCAGATTTAATTCAACATCACTGTCGCGGTAGTTATCGTTAACTTCGGTATGGTCAATAATAACTGTATTTGGACCAGTGCGCACAAAAGTAATTTGACCGATTGGTTGCCCGTTGCAATATGCATAAAAACCATTGCCATTTGCGAACGGTGTATATGTAATTTTATCAGTCATGATTTCCCCCGTGTCTATAGTCGCATCATATCATTCGTTTTTTGTAATATAAATATGATTGAATACCAAAATAAATGGGGCTTTCGCCCCATTTGATTATTTCCCCAGCGAATCGTAATTTTTACGAATGATATTCGCACTGCGTCGCAGGCCTGCGGATTCATCCTTGGCAAATTTTGGTGTTAATGTTTTTGTTACACCGTTTGCCCCAACAATTCGTGGTAATGACATCGCTACAGATTTTGCACCAATACCATCAACGGCACTTACTGTCAAAATGCGATTTTCATCATTCACAATAGAACGTATCAAATCGGCAGCAGCACCGGCAATTCCATCCCATGTTGCACCACGGCCACGAATAATTTCATATGCAGCCGTTTTAACACGATGGTCAATTGTTGCACGCACATTTGCGGTTAATGGTGTTTTTGTCTGTTTGCAAAAATCATTTAATGCAATTGCACCGATTGTTGCACAATCCCATGCGATAACACTGCTGTCGCCATGTTCGCCAAGGACATATGCGTTTACCGATTGTGGTGAAACGGACAACGTGCGCGATAATATCACACGCAGACGTGCCGAATCTAGCATTGTTCCGGTTCCAATTACGCGTGATGCTGGCAACTTTGATAATTTTTGTGCCAACATAACCATCACATCCAATGGATTTGTGACAATTACTAATTTTACTTTTTTGCTGTCTACATTTGCCATAACTTTTGGTACGACATCACGAATAACAGTGGCGTTTTTATGTAATAAATCCATACGTGTTTCGCCAGGTTTTTGATTTGCACCTGCGGATATAATCACGATTTCAGAACCACGAATTGCACGATAATTATTTGCCGCAGTAATTTTTACGTCATAAGAAAATGCGGCAGCATGCCCTAAATCTTCGGCAGCTGCACGTGCGCGAACACCGTCAATATCGAACAAAACGATTTCATGTGCCAATCCAGTATTTTTCACAGCGGTTGCAATTGCCGAACCAACCGAACCGATTCCAATGATTGATATCTTCATCTTAATCTCCCATTTCAGTCTTATTATATCATATTAGTAAAAATTTTTTATATGTTTTATAAAAAGCACTTGCGACAAATAAATTTTATTTTCTATAATCACATTACCAAAAGGAAAAGGAGAAAACACACATGAAAACATTATCTATCGTTTCTGCTGTATGCGGCATTGCAATGGCGGGTGCGGCATCGGCTGCAAATATCACAGTTTATTATTCACCAACATGTCCACATTGTCATCATGCACGTGAATTTATTTCAAGCGCGTTGGTTTATGAATATCCACAAATCAAGGTCACAGAAGTCAATGTTATGGACGGCGCAAATTTGCCAACTTTTCAGGAAGCATTGAAAAAATGTGAATATGAATCGGGTGGCGTTCCTGTATTAGTTATCGGTGAAAAGTGCTTCCAAGGGTATGCTGATTTTATGCAGGCTGAATTGCGTGAAGCAATCGAAGTTGACTTAAGCGATTCGGAAAAGTCAGCGGCTGCGGAAAATAAAAA
The DNA here is from genome assembly GCA_946185785.1 of uncultured Alphaproteobacteria bacterium. Taxonomy (GTDB): domain Bacteria; phylum Pseudomonadota; class Alphaproteobacteria; order Rs-D84; family Rs-D84; genus Enterousia. The sequence goes on along the minus strand of CAMHKP010000037.1, from coordinate 1,124 downwards.
GGCAATGGAAGAAAACGCCGAAGAGTTTAAAAATAGTCATGCCGACAAAAAGGCTACAATTACAGAATATACAGCGGCATCAAACGATGCGGCAAAAAAAAAATAATGTAGACAAACAAGGTGGTTCAACCATTTGGTTCTATGCATTATTAGTTGCTTTGGTCGCGGCATTGGGATTCGTTCTGGTCGGCACTGGGCGCAAGAAAAAATAATCGCAGGTAAAATTAAATTATGTTTGATTTAACGATACTTGATTACATATACATCGTCATCGTTTTAGCGTCCACCGTTTGGGCGACGATTCGTGGCGGTGTATATGAAACAATTGCGACATTGTCGTGGATTGCTGCTGCGGTGGCGGCACGTTTTGGTGCGCCAATTGTTGATGGTTGGCTGCAAAGCTGGTTCAAGTTATCTGAATCAACCGTTGGAACATTGGTTGCATCATACTTTGTTATATTCTTTGTGATTTTGATTGCGGTTGGTTTCTTTAATCAAAAATTGCGCGATTGGATTCAAGATAGCATTATGAACGTCACCGATCATACACTGGGTGTGATTTTTGGTATTGTTCGTGGAATTGCAGCAATGGGTATCGTTTATTGGGTTGCGTTGTGGTATTATTCCGATGCACCACGTTTGCCGTCATGGGTGGCAAATGCGCGTACACGTCCGATTATGCAGGTGACTGCGGTGAAATTGGATGAATGGTTTGTGCCGGGCAAGGAAAATAAGTTATTGGCGCGTGACCAGGCCGGTACGAACGAAGCAATGGAAATTTATAACAACCTGATCAACCCAGCGGTTTCGAACAAGGATACGTCGGCAGAAAAAACAGATGCGAAAGACACAAAACCATCTGCCAGCGACAAGCCAGCCGAGACAGGTTATAAATCGTCTGAACGTACCGCGTTGGAAAATCAGTTGTTGCAAATTGAAACCGCAGCCAAGGTCAAAGATGCGATTGATGCGGCAACCGAAAAAGAAGAATAATTTTTTGTTTTTGTAAAATATCACCGCCCAATCGGGCGGTGTTTTATTTCTGGTGCCGGTCGAGGGACTCGGACCCCCGACCCTCTGATTACAAATCAGATGCTCTACCAGCTGAGCTAGACCGGCAATGC
>CAMHKP010000036.1 GCA_946185785.1 uncultured Alphaproteobacteria bacterium | reverse complement strand
CGCTGAATTTCACTGCGCGAATATTCGGGCATTTGCCCCGCCAAGAATTTATCAAGGCGTGCACCAACATTTACATCATCAACCACAAATTCACGAAACATATGCGACCTATCTATATTCGTCCCAATCTTTGCCCTTTTGACACTTTGCCATATCAATGGACAATTCACGACCATCGCTGGACACTGGGCAAGTCAGCATACCAGTATTTCGCGCATCATCGGCATCGCGTGCTGCATTACGATATGAAAATGTAATTGTTTCAGGCGCATAAACACACGCAATACGCAAATCACCATCATGCTTGCCATTTTGACCAAACCAAACACGAACACCATCACCCAAACCATAGCATGGAAACGCATCCAGATAATATAACACAAGCCCCTTGGGCCCAATCAGTTTAGAATCTGGGGTAAATACACCACGATATTCGTTTAATGTTAAGCCCGTTAATGCCTGCCAATCAGTGGTTGTTGAAAAAATACTAACACGTGGTACAGGCATTGCTGGTGGTGTATCAGCATATGCGAAATGCCCAAAAGATACCGCACAAACAATTGCCAAGATTATGCGTTTCATTACTTATCCCCCATTTGTAATTCCACAGTTATCTTCCTTACCCCATCGGTTTTGGACGAAAGAGTATGATTAAATTCAACAGATGCCCCCGGGTCAACCAACGGAACCGCCGGCATAAATTTTTGACGTGCGATTGGTTTGCCTGATGCATCACGCGAAACAATTATCAAATCGGGCACGCCATAAATTTGTGCTGTTTGATTTATAACCGCGCCACGTACTGCGAAACGCGTAACACCGTTTGCATCTTTGACAGTTTTAATTTCGGTTATTTCGGCCAACAATGGTTTATGTGTAGCATTGTCCATACGGCTGCGAACAACAACGGCAACCGTAAACACAATTGCCGACAATAATGCACAAGATGCCGCAATAAACGTCATCCACGCGCCACGCCGTGAAGGCATTGACACCGACCAAGTATGCCCACAAACCGCACACTTAACAGGCGATGTTGGTGCCACATCCAATGTATATTCTGTCTTACAAAAATCGCATTTTATTTTCATCGGTTCATATATACCACAATTTATTCCAATTTCAACAAACTATATTTTGCGCGGATTTTTTTCTGAATTTCAGTAATAGCATTAAGATAATCTGCCACTGTTGCATTTTTATTTGCAGCAACTGATGAAAAAGTACGACCAGCCACCGTTGATTTATCAGCCTCTTTAACAGACACTAATGTTGCCATACGCGACAATTCTGGCAAAGACAAATCATAAAAATTCGCAGTCTTGTTTTGCACATCCCAATAGTATGCGGCATCTATTGAATCAACAATTTTTTCGCGCACAACCAAACGCGGTGTAATTGATCCAGAAAAACCAACCGTCACATAAATTGAATTTATTCGTCCGCCCGTCATATCAAGATTTTGATTTACATCCAGAATAGATGCCTTGCTTTTTTCACTCATAGAAAGCCCTGACAAAGATAAAGTGTTCGTCCACAAATCACCAACCGTAAAACTAGAAAACTTTCCAACCCCCGACATCGTAAGCGTACCTGCGATTTCCATATTTTTTGCATCAGCAGACAAATTACCAACACATGTTGCGCTTTGTGTTTCCAGCGCACTGTCAATTGTTGTGCGATTTGCAAATACAACTTTGTCTGCGACCATAGTAATAGAATTTAACGTTTCATCAAATTGTGCAGCGGATGCATCAAAATATTTTGTATTCAACAAATCATGCCCACCAAGGTTTAACGGTGTTAACATTTTTGCATCGTCCGCATTATCCGATGGTTCACGCCATAAATACAACGCATTATCACGACTGACCGAAGTTGTTGAAATAATCCCATCTGGTACACTTATACCAATATCCATCGTATCGGTATGCCATGCACCAAATGTAACATATGCATGTGTACCTTCAACAAACCCCATATTATCACCACCAACAGACATTATTTGACGTGTACGCAACGAATTTATTGTTTCATCACTCATAACAACAATACCTTGTAATGTTGCCTGACCTGTTGCATCAGACGATTTTACAACACGCAATTGGTATTTATCAGCTTCTTCTTCAACGATGTTTTCCGGAACACCGTATTCAACCAAGTCCGCAATATTCACACGTGATATATTCTTGCCTGCAACCATTAACAAATCATCACGATTTGCAACAATATATCTTTCAAGTGCGTTCTGTACTTCCTGCATTTTGCGTGCAACCGCGATATTTTCAGCACGCACAATAGAATCCTGTTGATATTTAAACAAGAACGGCAAAACAACCGCAACGATTGCGACACTCATCAGCAATTCAACCAACATGCCACCATGTTGTTTGTTGTGTTGCGAAAAAATACCACTTTTTCTAATCATTGCCGTTTACCATACCTGCTGGGACAAAACTTTGCCAACCACTTGTCATTAGTGCTTCAAATTCATTTGATTTTGGCACTGCTGGAATCGATGTTCGTCCCAATGTTAATCGTGTAAAACTTGGTGGTGTGATTGATGGAAACACCCACGAACCAAATTTAATCGGTGAAGTTGTCGACATCATAAGCTCGCCAGATACCGTCACACCAAAATTTTCTAAAAACCTTATTTCATCTGTCACCAGAAACGAAGTGTACACTGCACCAGCATTTATTCCAGTAAACCCACTGACCGTCGTTGCACTGCTTGGTTTGATATTCATATTGTTTGCAACATTAAGTGAATTTGTGACCGATGCGCGATCTGCAATTACACTGCCCGTTGTTGTATAACCATTTGTGTTCAATTTATTTGCATAAATATTTCTAAAACCAATTATATCATCGGTGACACGCAACGTTCCAATTGAAACATTATTGCCGGTCATATTTGCGCCATTTGAAAAATAAACAGTTTGCGCTGCCAAATCATTAGTTGTCACAAATGTTGATGTCACATCTTTGATACGCATCGCAGATCCAAAAACACCACCAATATCGTATATGTTATAACCGCCCATATTTAAATCGCGTTCCATAACATTTAGCCCGTCTTCACCCGATGTGCCACGGTGCAGATATTTAGTTTTATCTTCGCCACTAACATTACGCGAAACTCTATATACCAAATCACCAACATTAAATTCTGGTGCACTTACCGCCCATGTACGTCCATACGCAACACCATCTGCGCCAACAATTGCTGCATCATCACCAATATGATGCGCAATGTTTGCCGTATGTAAATTCGTAGAACCAGTTTTGAATCCCAGATAAACATCTGTGACCGATGCACCGTTAATAAGGTATTTATCTATGAACCCAGCGTTTATACCATCGGCTATTATATTTAAATCTTCTTCTGACATTTTTATTTGTGCGGTATCTGGCCAAGTGTCCTGATTAAGACGCACAAAATTCAACACATCTGGACGCAAATTTGTAATACCGCGTGCAATCGCCATATCACGAATATTGTTATTAGTTTCTGTGATTTGCGAATACACAACAACAGCCATTGACATCAGCACTTCTAATATGCTGGCTCCAGTATTTGTATCGTCAAAGATTTTTGTTTTAAATACAGCCACTTTTACCTGCCAACAAACATTGTTTTATATCTATTCTTTTTTCAATACGTTGCCAATAAACAAATTGGCAAATAATGTATTGAGCCAAAGAATTATCATTATACCGTCCATCCAACGATGATATTATTGATTTGCAATCAACTGTGTTTGCATCGTCCGCAGATGGCGAACGCAATATATTAAAACCAGCATTACTTATCGTTGAAACATATACATCTGGCAACAATGATGTTCCAGCCGGACGAATATCTAAAACCGCCGCACCCGAACCACCACGCGACAACGCATCAGACGTCTGGTCGCGTAAAGTTATGTTTGACGCATATACCACAGACGTATCTATTCCGCTGCTGGCGTTATATTCAAGTGTATCTGCGTTTATATACACGTCTTGTCCACGTGCAACATTTATGTACGATTTTACATCTAATCGTTCAACACTGAAACTAACCTTGCTTGTAATCACATTACCACGAATATTCCATTTTGTCGGTCCAGCAAAACCATTACGTCCAGCCGCCATTGAAAAATCATAAACCCCTGCTGAATTTAATATAATATTCCCCGTATCACCATAACGTGATATTGTTTTTGTTGTTGCGTTATCAACAATCATTGCACCACGTGTCAAAGACAGCGCACTTTCACCTGTCCTTGATTGAAAAATTGTTTTATCTGCAACCATTGTTGCGATTTTATTACGAACCTTGCGATCTGTTTCAACACCGTTTATGTTAAGCACACCAATTTCTACACCTTCAAATTCGCCACGACGTGCCAACGCACGACTTATGTTAGACACCGAATTTTCACCCATATCTAAATCAACCAAGAATGCACTAGCATCAACATCAGGTTCATTACGACGCACAACATCTGAATAAATACTTTCCAATGGTACACCAATATGAATTTTTCCATCACCAACATCCGATGCATAAAAACCAACACGACGAACCAATTCTGTACGTGTCATTTTATCCAGATTGCCCCCAGATAATTCAACATATGCCGACACTTCGTTTGGTGTTTTATTTATAACCAAAACCACATCTTGTCCCAACGCTGTTTTGGGAACAAAACCCAACGGTAATCCATATGGTTCCAAGATATCTGCAAACGAATTACCCGCAATTACTGTTTCATCATATGGTAATTTTGTCGCATTTTCACGAATAAATATACGCGCTGCAGTTGTTGCATTATCTATCTTCTGGGTTGTTGCATACATACGCGCATCATTTTCACGTCCAAGAATTTTAATCGCAAAAAAGGGAATAAACATGAACAGCAGCGTCAGTGCCAACAAAGCCTGAAGTAAAAAGTTTCCGCGACTGTTTTGCAAAATAAATCCCTCCTACCCCCTAAGCGTAGCAATACAAAAAAAATATTGCAATCAGTTTTAAGATGCTTTAACATTAGTGGTGTTTAGGACGTGGGTGTGATGAAATTTAGATTCTTACCCGCAAAATTGTTTTCCGTATAAAAGATAAAAAACATGCAAAACAAAAAAAATCAAACGTCTAATGTTGGGCAAATGATTCAGCGCTGTCATAAATGGCGCCAGAAAAGAAAGCAATATATTGACCAAGCGCGTCAAACCACTGACGAAGTGGAACGCGAACGCTTATTACAGGCTGCAGAACACTATGGTCGTATTGTTAATGCCGAACAAGATAAAATCGATTCTTCACGTGGGGCAACTGGCGAAAAAATACCAGAAACTGCTGTTGACAATACTGAATCTAGCGAAGAAGAAGAAATACAATTACCAGAGTTTATTGAAAACTTAAAATAATTGTTATTTGACCCTACATTTATTGTTGAAATTTGACTTCCTTTTGCTATTCTGGTGCCAAAAGGAAGTTTTTATATGGACAGTAATTATACAGTTTTAGCACGAAAATATCGCAGCCAAGATTTTGCATCGCTTATCGGGCAAGATGTATTGGTTAAAACACTTACCACTGCGATAAATACGGGACGTATTGC
>CAMHKP010000035.1 GCA_946185785.1 uncultured Alphaproteobacteria bacterium | reverse complement strand
TCTGTTGTGCGATGCGTATTTGCTGTTCTTGTTCTATAACATCGGTGCATATTGCATGCATGGTAAAAAATCTAATGTTGTTATGGTTGTGGCTATGCTGGCATTATTTATGGTGACTGTATATGTGACAAACTATCGCATCGGTTGGTTTATGCTGAAAAACGCAAGTGCAGCGTTGGCTTGCTTGCTTTAAAAAACAGCAACTAATTTATTTGCAAACATTTAAATATGCTTTATAATCGCAACTGGCGGGGGCGAAATTGTTCATTTTTGTGCTTAGACAAGAGTGCAAAAACGAATGATTTTTCTCCGTCAAATATGAATTAAATAACAATAAAAACAGGAGAATTAAGTATGTTATTTGGCTTAATAAATAAAGAAGAAAAAACACATTTAAATAATCCAGTCGTAGTCGAAGTCCAATATGGTGATGAAACACTGCGCTTGGAAACAGGCCGTATGGCAAAACAAGCAAACGGTGCCGTACTTGCAACAATGGGTGGCACAATGGTTTTGGCAACAGTATGTGCCGAAAAGACAGCTGTGGAAGGTCAAGATTTCTTTCCATTAACCGTTGACTATCAAGAAAAATTTGCATCTGCTGGTCGTATTCCAGGATCACGCGACAGACGTGAAGGCAAGGCATCAACGGCTGAAACATTGATTGCACGTTTGATTGACCGTCCAATCCGTCCATTGTTCCCAGAAACATTCAAGAACAAGGTTCAAATTATCGCACAAACATTTTCATACGATAAAAAGAATCAACCAGATATCTTGGCAATGATTGCGTCCAGTGCAGCATTAGCATTATCTGGTGTTCCATTTGCGGGCCCAATTGGTGCTGCACGTGTTGGTTATGCAGACGGTAAATACATTTTGAATCCATCCAAGAAAGATGTAGAAGAATCTGAAATGGATTTGGTTGTTGCTGCAACAAAAGATGGCGTTTTAATGGTTGAATCCGAAATCGGTGAATTAGACGAAAAGACAACTTTGGGTGCTGTTAAATTCGGTTTCGATGCACAACAAACTGTTATCAAGGCTATCAACGAATTAACAGAAAAGGCTGGTAAAGAACGCTGGGCAACACCAGAAAAAACAGCTGAATATGTTGCAATGGAAAAAGACTTTGAACAATTTGCACCACAAATTGAAGAAGCGTTGCAAATCAAAGAAAAATTGGTTCGTTTGGAAACACTTGGCAACATTCACACATTGGCCAAGGCTCGTATTCCAGAATTGTTTCCAGAAACAACAGTTGCGACATCTACACTTGAATCGTTTGCCGATGAAATAGTCGAAGGCATTACTGCGCGCATTATGCGTGGCAACATTTTGGCTGGCAAACCACGTATTGATGGTCGTGATACAAAAACGGTTCGTCCAATTGAAATTGAATTGGGTGTATTGCCACGCGCACATGGTTCTGCTTTGTTCACACGCGGTGAAACCCAGGCTTTGGTTTCATTGACGCTTGGTGGTGGCAAAGACGCATTACCAATTGAATCTTTGGATGGTGCCGAAGAACGCGACTTTATTTTGAACTATAACTTCCCAGGTTATTCTGTTGGTGAAGCCAAGGGTTTGAAATCCCCAGGTCGTCGTGAATTGGGTCATGGTAATTTGGCGTGGCGTGCATTGCACCCAATGGTGCCAAGCCGCGAAAAATTTGATTATGTTATCCGCGTTGTATCGGATATTTTGGAATCAAACGGTTCATCGTCTATGGCAACAACATGCGGTGCAACATTGGCAATGATGGACGGTGGTGTTCCATTAACACGTCCGGTTGCTGGTATCGCAATGGGCTTAATCAAAGAAGGCGATGATTACGCAATTTTGACCGATATTTTGGGTGACGAAGATCACCTTGGTGACATGGACTTCAAAGTGACTGGTACTGATCGTGGTATCACAGCATTGCAGATGGATATTAAAATCACATCTATCACTTTTGAAATCATGGAACATGCATTGGCCCAGGCAAAAGACGGCCGTATGCACATCTTGGGCAAGATTGAAAAAGCAATCAAAGCACCACGCAAGACGGTGTCTCAATATGCACCACAAACATACACGATAAAAATCAACCCAGACAAGGTTCGTGATGTTATCGGCAAAGGTGGCGCAGTTATTCAAGCGTTGACACGTGATACAAACACAACGATTGATTTGGAAGATGATGGCACAGTAAAAATCTTGGCAACAACCAAGGAAGATGCTGATGCAGCAATCGCACGTATCAAAGATATCGTTGCAGAACCAGAAGTTGGTGAAATTTACGAAGGTGTCGTATCTGGCATCAAAGACTTTGGTTTGTTTGTAAAAATCTTGAACGGTTTTGAATCGATGGTTCACATTTCTGAAATTACTGGTGAACGTATCGCAAAAATCGAAGATACAAAAATCAAAGAAGGCGACAAAGTATTTGTAAAATACCTTGGCGCAGACAAACGTGGTAAAACACGTATGTCTATGGTTGGTATCGATCAAAAGACCGGTAAAGAAACCAAATAATAATATTTGTGCCCCGATTTTTTGGGGCACAATAAAATTTGTTGGAGAGCAAGATGGATATGAACGATTTGATGGCCCAGGCACAACAATTACAAGCCAAGGTCTCAGCCGCCCAAGATAAGTTGGCAAAAACAACTGTACGTGGTATCGCAAATGGCGGTGCATGTATTGTTGAAATGACTGGCAAATACGATTTATTGTCACTTAAATTGCGCGAAGATATTTCTGGCCGTCCTGCAAATGAAATTGCAGATATTGTATTGGCCGCATTTCGTGATGCCAAAGAAAAAGCCGACACAATTATTGACGAAGTTATGGGTGACGCAACCGCCGGTATGCCATTACCAGAATAATATTGGGGAATACAATGGAAGAAAACAAATTATCTTTTGAAGAAGCATACAAACAGTTAACCGAACTGGTTAAAAAAATGGAATCTGGCGAAATGCCATTGGCTGATTCTGTGGCTGCATATGAACAGGGTATTAAACTGAAAGCATATTGCGAACAGATGTTAAAAGAAGCCGAATTAAAAATTGAAACATTAAAGGTTTCATCCCAACAATAGCGGTTAAAACGTGTCTGAAAAAAGTAAACTTACGCCCGTAATGCAGCAATATGTTGATATGAAAGCGGAAAATCCCGATGCGCTGCTGATGTTTCGTTTGGGCGATTTTTACGAATCTTTTTTTGAAGATGCAAAAGTAATAAGTGAAAAATTGGGCTTGGTTTTAACATCGCGTGGTTCGGACAGCGATGGTGAAAACATCCCTATGTGTGGCATTCCGTGGCATGCAGCCGATAATTATTTTGGACGCTTGGTTCGTGCAGGTTTTAAACTTGCACTGGTTGAACAAATGGAAACACCGGCCCAGGCCAAAGAACGCGGACATAAATTTATTGAACGTCGTGTCATTCGTGTTTTAACACCGGGTACATTAACAGATGAAAATTTATTAAATCCAAAAAATTCCAATTTCTTGGTCGCTGTTTGCCCAGATGAAAATGGTACTTTTGATATTGCAGGGTGTGATATTTCAACTGGTGAATTTTTTATTGGAACATCACACGATTTAATTGATGACATGGTTCGTGTTGCACCTGCGGAAATAATTTATCCATATGCATCTGCAGAAAGCGAAACAATCTTGCACATACGCGATATTTTTAAAACAACGCCAGTATATGAAAAAATGTATGTGCGTTCCGACATTGGTTTAATTGTGTCGCGCGTATTTGGTGGCGCAATTGATTCATCTGCAAAAGATACACATAATGCGATATGTTTGCTGGCTGGATATTTATTCAATACACAACGCGGTGCCGAAATAACATTTCGCGCCCCACACGAATTTAATTCTGGTCGGCAATTACTAATCGATTCTGCCACATGGAAAAGTTTAGAAATAGATGCCCCGATAAACGATGGTGGCATATGTTTACTGGACGTTGTTGATAAAACAAAAACGGCGGCTGGGGCGCGTAAATTACGCGGATATCTGCGCACATTGTCTGCGGACATGAATGTTATTCGCACGCGCCAAGAACACATTTCACACATGGTAATAAATCCAAATATTTCTGGTATCGTTGCAACAATGTTGGAATCGGTACCTGATGTCGGGCGCAGTTTATCACGCCTGTTATCTGGACGTGGCACACCGCGCGACATGAAACATATTTGTGATTTCTTGACCGAATTACCAAACGCAAAGATGTTGGCGTCGCGTTTGGATGCTGGTCTTGCTGCACAATTTGCTGAAATAAATACGCACGATGAATTAACTTTAGAATTGCGTTCGGCATTGGCTGATGAATTACCAACATTTTTCCGCGATGGCGGTGTTATTTGTGATGGGTTTGATTTGGCGCTTGATAAAATGCGCGGCTTGTCACATGGGGCACGTGAAACAATTGCAGGGCTTCAGGCAAAATATGCCGCTGATACAGGCATACATACATTAAAGATAAAATATAATAATATTCTTGGTTATTTTATTGAGGTTCCATCTGCCCGCGCTGATGCGCTTATGTCGGCAGAATCTGGCTTTATACATCGTCAAACAATGGCGGGAAATGTTCGTTTTACAACTGCGCAATTAATTGATTTGGATAATGATGTTCGAAATGCTGCAGAAAAGGCATCTGGTATAGAAGCAGAAATAGTCGCAACCCTTATTGAAAAAATTCGTAGTATCGCAGACAGCTTGCTTAGCACTGCCGATTTGTTGGCTGACCTTGATACATGGTATGCGTTGGCGCGTTGTGCCGATGAATATGGTTGGGTTTGTCCAGATGTGACAAACGATACTGCGTTTGATGTTGTTGGTGGTCGTCATCCGGTTATCGAATATGCATTGCGTAAAAATGGCGATGCATTTGTTAAAAACGATTGTAATTTAAATGTTAAACCAATCGCATTGTTGACCGGACCAAACATGGCTGGTAAATCAACATATTTACGCCAGAATGCTTTGATTGTTGTTTTGGCGCATCTTGGTTCGTTTGTACCGGCAACACGCGCCACGATTGGAATTTGCGACCAATTATTTAGCCGCGTTGGTGCATCTGATAACTTGGCGGCGGGTCAATCAACATTTATGGTTGAAATGAAAGAGACTGCGAATATTTTACGTCGTGCAACAAAACAATCATTTATCATATTTGACGAAATAGGGCGGGGAACCGCTACATACGACGGTATGGCGATTGCCCAGGCTGTATTGGAATATATGAATTCTATTTGTGCACGAACATTATTTGCAACACACTATCATGAATTAACCGCATTGGTTGGTGATGATAAATTACAAAATGTTGCATGTTTAACAATTGATGTGCGTGAACACAATAACGATATTATTTTCATGCATAAAATCGTATCTGGTGTTGCGAACCGTTCATATGGTATTCATGTTGCGCGCATGGCTGGCATGCCGGAAAGTGTTGTTGCGCGTGCGAATGATGTGTTAAGTGAACTAGAGGCACGCACCCCGATTGCAACACAGGCGACCGAAGTCACACAAAAACAACAAAAAACGCATCGTGTTGCAGATGGCGACAACAATAAAACACAATTAAACCTTTTTGGATAATACGATGGACGGCTGGATAATCTTGGACAAAGACAGTGGCACTTTTTCCCGCACCGCCGGCGCGCGTATTGCAC
>CAMHKP010000034.1 GCA_946185785.1 uncultured Alphaproteobacteria bacterium | reverse complement strand
CCACCCAAGATTTTCATCAACATTAAAAATGTTGTGAAAATCTATCCCGCCCCACCGCTATCACCCAAAAAATTCTGTGAATTTTTTGGGGCCCGATTATGCGGGGGCAGGTGTGCGACAAGTCGCGAGGTAGGCTTCTTGTCGTACAATGACAAACAACAACCATTTCTTTTTCCACTTGTTTTGAATATGGCGATTATGATAAAATACACATGTCAACAGGTGTTCTGTTGATGGGGTGTAACGACCCGAATCCAACGCGTCGGAATATGTTCAAATGGCGCAGATGCGCCTTTTTTCGTATGACGACGATAAGTGCTCCTGACAAATGGTCAGGAGGGCCTGCCGAATATATTGAATAGGCGGGCACAATTCGTTGGATTGTCGTTAACCTCCTGACCGTCAAATTGTTTGGCGGTTTTCTTTATAACCAACCACGGGGGGACACAAAATGACAATAAAAATAACACCGGCGATAATGATTGGTTTGGCGTTAATAGCCATTGCACCAAATGCACGCGCCGAAATCGCATCCAAGGCATATGTAGATGAAAAGGAAAACGTGCTTCTGTATAATACCGCTAACCCAAGCAGTACTACTGTTGAGAGCTTTAACGATAGGGTTTCTGATTATGGTAGTCTTGCTGGTATGCTTGAAACAATGAGTCAATATGCAGATGATGGGTTTATGGATGAATTACAAAATAGGGCATATAGTGGTGTTAATACATACCAAGAAGATTCTAATGCTATTATTGTCACAAATAGTGATGGTCGTGTTGCCAAGGCAACAGGTGGTTATATCACAAATGATAAAATTAGTTCAAGCGCCGCAATCGAAATGGGAAAAATTGCGTTTCCAACACCCCCAGCATCGTGTAGCACCAAGGGATGTATGTTAATGTTTTATAATAATCAATATGTTTGGGAACCTGTCACACGCGACACAAACGAAAGCATTGCGACAACTGGTGCGGTTAATGCAACCGCAACAGCAACAACCGTCACAATAAATGAAGCCGCATCGACCTATCGTGGCTATGGCAGTGATGGCAGTTACGATTATGATGAACAATAAAAACCAACCGCCCGTTTGGGCGGTTTTTTATTCGTCATCTTCGTCTAAATCTTCTGGTTCTTCTTCGTCTGGTTCATCATGCTTTTCCGACAAATATTTTTCCAACCAGTGATTATCAAATTTCAATTTACGCACATCTTCGTTTTTAAGCAGACGCTGTTGCAATGGAATTGTTGTTTTGATTCCTTCGACCACAAATTCGTCCAGCGCACGTTCCGCACGCATAATGCATGCCGCACGACTCTGTGCGTGTACAATCAGTTTCGCAATCATTGAATCATATGTTGGTGGAATTGTGTATCCGGTGTAAACCGCACTGTCCACGCGCACGCCAAGCCCGCCCGATGGTGCATACAATGTAATTGTTCCCGGACATGGGGTAAAGTTTTCTGGATCTTCGGCATTTATACGAAATTCCATCGCGTGTCCATGCGGAATAATATTTGATTGTGTGTATCCCAATTTTTCGCCAGCCGCAACACGAATCTGTTCACGAACCAAATCAACCCCGTAAACCATTTCGGTCACCGGATGTTCCACTTGCAATCTTGTGTTCATTTCCAAGAAATAGAATTTGCCGTCTTCGAACATAAATTCAAATGTACCGACACTGGAATATTTCATCTTTTTCGCAGCGGTTTTACAAATTTCAATCATATCATCGCGCTGTTTCTGGGTTAATGCCGCTGCCGGACATTCTTCCATAACCTTTTGATTTTTACGTTGCAATGAACAATCGCGTTCACCAAAAATCACAACGTTGCCATGTTTATCACCCAAAACCTGAAATTCAATATGGCGCGGATGCAGCAACAACTTTTCCATATACAATGTATCGTCACCAAAACCAGATTTCGCCTCTTGCTTGGTGATATTAAATGCCTCGGCCATTTCGTCAGCGTTCATAACGGCACGCATACCACGACCACCACCGCCAGCCGCCGCCTTTAACATAACAGGATAGCCAATTTTGTCCGCCCATTTTAGCGCGTCTTCAACGCTTTTGATTTCACCATCTGACCCCGGCACAACCGGCAAACCACATTTTATTGCAGTCTGTTTCGCGTTAACCTTGTCCCCCATTTTAGTAATCATATCGGGTTCTGGGCCAATCCAAATCATGCCATGCTGTTCAACCTTTTCTGCAAAGTCCGCACGTTCAGATAAAAATCCATATCCAGGGTGAATTGCATCAGAATTAGTCAACAATGCCGCCGTCAATATTGCAGATTCATTCAAATAAGAATCACGTGCAGGTGCCGGCCCAATGCATACAGATTCATCAGCTAATTGCACATGCATTGCGTTTTTATCGGCGGTTGAATATACCGCAACGGTGCGAATACCCATATCGCGACACGCGCGAATTATTCGCAGTGCGATTTCACCACGATTTGCAATTAAAACTTTTTTTATCTTTTGCATGGCTTATTCAATAATAACAAGTGGTTGATCAAATTCAACGGCCGCACCGTCGGCAACCAAAATCTTTTTAACACGACCATCGACATCAGACTTAATCGGGTTAAAAGTCTTCATTGCTTCAACCAATGCAACTGTATCACCGGCATGTACGGTTGAACCAACCTTAACAAATGGGGCGGCACCCGGTTCACCCGCCAAATACACAACACCAACCATTGGCGATTTAAGTGCATGACCAGTTATTTCAGGTTTAGCTTCCTGTGCAGCAACCGCAGACGCGGGTTCCAATACACCAGAAGCCGCAACCACAGATTGCTTTGATAAATGAATACGTTTGTTAATCAGACCGAACAAATACCGTCGGTCAAAATCTATTTCTGTAATGCCCATATCGTCCATTGTTTTTGACAAGGATTTAATGGTTGCACGAAGAGACATTTCTTTATCCTTATATTTCAATATGTCTTATTACTGGTAATTCTAGCACGCCAAGAAATAATGTCAAGGCACCGGATCATATCCACATCCACCACCGGGCCGACATCGCGCTATACGTTTCATACCCATTTTTATTCCACGAAACACCCCGTATTTAGCGATTGCTTGGGCTGTATATTCACTGCAACTTGGGGTAAAACGACACGCATTCCGCCCACCAATAATGGGGGAAATATTCCGCTGATAAAACCGCACCATGCTAATCGCACCGCGCGCAAAGAAAGATGGTTTATTTTGCATTGTTTGTTGAATTTTTCTGTAAATAGACCAGCGCACGTTTCATTGCATCGCGCCCATCTTCGCGCGTTGCTTCTAAAATAGCATGGCGCGCAACAAAAACATAGTCCATGTCAGAACGCAAATATTGTTCGTTAAACCGTATCCAATCACGCATAAGGCGCTTCGCACGATTGCGATGAACCGCGAATTTAAATGTCTTTTTTGTGGCGGTTAACCCATATCGCGGGCTGTCTGGAACGACACAGGGTTTCATACGCACGTAAAAGAATGCCGATTTCGCAGTTGGATCATCATCGGTCATTAAAAAATCTTTATGTTTCTTTATTGTGTCTCGCATAATGCGCAATGATACCACAATATATAAATAATCAAACTTTTTTATATGGCGCACCTTGATTTTTTGTATTCTGCGTTTTATAGTTCAAAAAAATCATTATTTTGGGGGCGAAAATGTATAATTGGCTTATGAAATTTTTCTCGGCAGACATGGCAATTGATTTAGGTACAGCAAACACATTGATTTATGTCAAGGGTCGCGGAATCGTATTAAACGAACCATCGGTTGTCGCGGTTCAGGAAAACAGACTTCAGGGACGCAAGGAAATATTGGCTGTGGGTGCAGAAGCAAAACGTATGTTTGGTCGTACTCCTGGGGCAATTACTGCGGTTCGCCCATTGCGCGATGGTGTTATCGCAGATTTCGAAGTTGCCGAAGAAATGATTAAATACTTTATTCGCAAGGTTCATCACAGAAGTCCACTTGCCGCGCCACTTATCATTATTTGCGTGCCGTCATGTGCAACCCAGGTTGAACGTCGTGCTATTCAGGAAGCAGCCGATGCCGCTGGCGCAAGAAAGGTTTACATTGTCGAAGAATCAACAGCTGCGGCTATTGGTGCGGGATTGCCCGTTGAAAAGCCGTTGGGTTCAATGGTTTTAGACATTGGTGGCGGTACAACCGAAGTTGCAATTATGTCGTTGGGCGGAATTGTGTATTCTAATGCGGTTCGTACTGCTGGCGACCAAATGGATTTAGATATTATTGACTTTGTCCGCAAGAACAAGAATTTGTTAATTGGTGAAAACACTGCCGAAGAAATCAAAAAGAATATCGGCTGTGCCATCGCACCAAAGGATAAAGCCAATGAAATGTCCATGAAGATTAAGGGACGCGATTTGTTGTCTGGTACACCACGCGAAACAATCGTGACCGAATCACAGATTGCATCTGCCTTGGCCCAGACGGTTTCAAAAATCGTTGATACCGTACGCCAGGCTCTTGAATTGACACCCCCAGAACTGTCTGCTGATATTGCGGACCTTGGTATTGCAATGACTGGTGGCGGTTCATTGCTTCGCGGGCTGGATGCGGCGATTCGTGCGGCAACTGGATTGCCGGCATTCTTGGTTGATAATGCATTGGAATGTGTTGCACGCGGTTCTGGCAAAATGTTAAGCAGTCTGGACAAGAGCAAACACATCCTGCAAACGATGTATTAAAATATTGCAATCTCAAATTTCTCTGTTATAATGCCTTTCGCTTTGGGTGGTTAGCTCAGTTGGCTAGAGCGTCACGTTGACATCGTGGAGGTCGTTGGTTCGAGCCCAATACCACCCACCAGTTTAAAAAAATACCGGCAAATGCCGGTATTTTTGTTTCATGAATTTACTATTTTGTATAATTACGAACTGCAAAATGTTCAACTGGCGCCAGTGAACGTATACTGTTCAGTGCGCGTATCATAGCGGACCCACGTCCCAGTTGTATTATTTTGTTTATCTTTAAAATATTGTCGTTAAGATCAAATCTTTTTACCTTATCTTGATAATAATCTGCTGTATACAAAATCAACGAATCAAGCAAACGCACACCTTGGATAGACTGTGGCGAAAAACGCCCATCCAATAAACTTAATCCCTGCATATTATTTGCCAACCTATATTTAGGGTTCGGCATATCATTAACTTGAAAATACTTCTTTGGGTTTGCCGCAATATTTTTCAACATAGCCAAATCGCTTTTTAAAGTGGCATATTCTTGTTTTGTTTTTTTACCTTTTATGTGTTCTAATTTCTTTTCGATGGTTTCTATTATCCCATTAAATGCCGCTTTTATAGTCGCCTCTATATCAATTGGTTGTTTCATTTTTATATTCCTTTTTATTTTTCGTTTTCAAACACCGCAAAATGCTTAGCCGGTGTCTTTTTAAGAAACAAACTTACTATCCACATAATTCCAGTTGCCGAACGCAATTGAATTATCTTGTTCAATTCAATAATATTTTTTTCAACATCATATTGCGAAAAATCATCTTGGCAAAAATACGATGTATACAAAATCAGCGATTCCAACAACCATTTTCCATCTATATTTTGCGATGACAAATATGTTGAAAATCTGGCCAAATCAGAAAACTTTTTTACAATTTCATCCACATTCGTGAAGGCGCACATGGGAAGGCTGACGACT